>CAZNPR010000055.1:0-10854 GCA_964574965.1 uncultured Syntrophomonas sp.
TTCGTTACCCTCACGCGCAAGAGTTATCTTATCATGCCCTTTGCTCCGTGTCAAGCGATTTTCGCTTATTATAGGCCGGAACAAATAGGTTTGTGCAAATTCTGCGCGGCACGTTTATCATTATATAATGTTGTATTTTTTTTGACAATAATTTTAACGACTAATTTTAATTATATTTTAAGAACGATTCACATCACTGATATCTTTCAGTGAAACAGACCCACCAGTTTTCATAACTAAAAAAGGACGACTAGTGCCGTCCCCGTTAACCTGTATATTTGGAATTGCTTTCGATCATTTATTTTTAGCTTTGGGATATTTTTCAATGAATATTGCCGCATCAGGACATACCATTTCACAAATTAAACATGCGATGCAGCTTTCTTCATCTTTTGGTTCAACGATGGGAGTTCCATAAACACCAAGACTATGTGACCACCGCAATACATCGTTGGGGCATTTTTCTTTACAAAGCCCACAACCTTTACAATACTCGGGAAATATATGAAAAGCAGCTTTATTCATTTGGGTTGATTTTGCTTCAATTGTTTTAGGCATGATTAAACACCCCTTCCTGCAGGGATTTAACCGCTAGTTCTTTCCCGATCTCCAGAGCTTTAAAGTTGAGCGTTCTAAGTTCAGGATTACTTTCAAATTTATAGCCTAATTTATGTTCCAATGCTTCTTTAGCTGTCTCAAATTTAACCACATTGGTTAATCCTATTACTGCCCCCATAATAATAATGTTGAATACCCGAGGATGTAATTCATTATTAGCGGTATCGATGGCCGGCAGAGCTATAATATGCTTAACTTCTTTGGGTAGTTCATCAGGGTTTATTTTAAAACTGGAATCGTAAACAAATAAAGTGTTTTCATCAGAATAAGCAGCCGTTCTGGCAATGGCTCTTTCGCTCAGGGCTAAAACTGCATCAGCTTTATTAAACTTAGGGGCTCCAATACGTGTATCGCTGACTTGAATAAAAGCGATCGATACACCACCGCGCTGTTCCAAACCAAAGTTAGGTATATAAATGGTTTGTTTTTTTTCATTATATGCAGCTTCTGCAATGATTTCAGCGACTGATTGTACACCCTGCCCGCCTTCACCCGCCAGGGCAATTTTAATTAAAGCCATTATTTATCCCCCTTTCCAAAGGGAGTCTTAAATTCCCCCACGGTGAAAAATTGTTCCATTTCGTCTTCGAGAAAATGCCAGGTTTGCTGCGCATTTGTCCGCCAGTTAGTAGGACAGGTTGAAAGCACTTCTAAAAAAGAGAATCCATTTCCTTCAATTTGGTTACGTAAAGCATTGCGTAAAAACCTTCGCAATTGTTTATATTTCGAAACCGTTGCCCTTGCCACATAAGCACCATCAGGAGTAAGTTCACTGATGAACTCTGGCCCTTTGGTCGGATAACCGGTTAATTCCGGGTCACGTCCGTAAGGACTGGTTTCTGTTTTTTGGCCCGGTAACGTAGTTGGTGCCATCTGCCCTCCGGTCATTCCATAATTGGTATTGTTGACTAAGATCAAGGTCACTTTTTCATTCCGGACAGCAGCATTGAGCAGATGTTGGGAACCTATAGAATAACCGCCTCCATCTCCCATATAGCCAATAGTTATCAGTTGGGGTCTGGCTCTTTTGATCCCTACCATAACCGGTGTTGTTCTGCCATGATGTGTCTGGGTACTGTCGCAGGCAAGAAAATCCCACGATAGTAATGAGCAACCTATATCACAGCCGAAAATTGTTTTGTCCTGAATGTCAAGTTCATCTATTGTTTCACCAAGCGCTTTCAGCACAATTCCATGCCCGCAGCCGGGACAAAATTTATGCGGTTTACTTGGCAAATACCATGATTTTGGTGTTGCAGGTGCAACCATCGTTAAATTCCTCCTTCTTTTAAAGATTACATGATGCTTTTAATTTTTTGAATAATATCATAATCTATAATTCCCACACCTGGCATAAACAAGGTTTCAACAGGTAGGGTCTGCCCATAGATTTCATATTTGACGATTCGTTCCAACTGTCCCATAGCTGATTCTGTAATCAAAAGCTTTTTAGCATTACTTTTTTCCAGTACAGCCAGCAACTGTTCACGAGGAAATGGCCTAAGTGTTATAGGTCTGAAAGATCCTGCTTTAATGCCTTGCGCTCTCAATACTTTTACAGCATCTTCAGCAGCACGGGAAACAACTCCGTGGGAAACTATAATAACTTCTGCATTTTCACAGTTAAATTCACTGTATTCTGTAATTTCCGGTCTAATCGAATTATATTCTGCATCAAATTTTAACACGACATCATAAAGCTCTTCTTCCATGCTATAGATATTCCTCAAATGCTGCGGTTCTCTATCTGTACCTATATGACCTTCCAGACCAAGTAAAGGAGAAGGTTTGATAATATCAATTCCTCGCTCGGAAGGTTCATACATTTCCAGCGGTTCTCTCATTTTTGCCTGATATCCATCGCCTAATAAGAAAGTCGGAAATCTATATTTCCAGGCCGTATTAAATCCTTTAATCGTATAATCATAAAGCTCTTGATGAGTTGCAGTGGAATAAACAATTCTATGTCCTTCTCCATTACCACCATAACAAGTAAGCGAAACTTCCTGCTGAGAATAAATAACAGTGCCAGAAGAGGGGCCGCCGCGTTGCTGAATAATAGCAAAGAAAGGCAGTCGCATGGCTTCGGCCATACCAAACGGTTCCTGCATCAGAACATTACCCGGACCTGCAGTGGCCGTAAAAGCTTTTATCCCGCTTTGGATCGCACCGCAGACTGTAAAACCGGCCGATATTTCATCTTCCGTCTGAAGAAATCCTTTCCCATATTTAGGAGCTAAACGTGTCCAATAATGCATTATTTCGTTTTGTGGAGTAATGGGATACCCAAACATCATATCTGCCTCAGCAGCCATACACCCCCAAGCTATAGCTTCATTTCCAGTTAAGAACGCTTTTTTCGTTTCGCCAATAACCTTTTGCACTAGAATTAACACCTCCAAAAAACCATTACGACCATATTGCTTCTGGCATATATCTGTTTATGAATTTGATTGGTACCGGGAATTGATGTTTTTGCAATTCAGCAGCAAGGCTTATATCTGCTACCATATATGCTACGGGCAAACTAAGCTCATTAGCGACTGCTAATATTTCTTGGTTGCCGTCAATTATTATTTCAGTAGTGGTTTGATCCCCTAAGTGAGTGTTGGCAACAATAAAATCTACTCTGTCCAAACTATTGATATATTCTTTGATTCTTTCTCTGGAGTTAGTCATAGGGCGTGAATGATTTATAACCAACATGACCTTTAACTCTTCTGATTCATTAGCTCCTTCAACGAGATTCAATGTGCGTGCTCCGTAAACACCGTAACCAATATCGAGTATTATATCACCTTCATGTCTTAGCGCCCATCTGGCTTTCGGGTTAAGCATTGCACCTGTTTCCCCCAGACCAAAAGCGTCTTTCGCAGAGAGACAAATCATATTAATACCATAGCTCTCCAACTTCTCCTTTAATGACCTTAATGTATAAAAGGGCTCAACTGTATCCAGATCGACCAGAGTAACCCGCCGACCTTGCCTGGTTAGTTCGAGAGCCCTATTAATCGCTATTTCGCTTTTTCCGCTGGCATACTCTCCAACATATGCTTCCACCAATCTGGGTATAGGTTGTTTCGTCAATTACACCTCCTGAGTACTTTTATTAAAGGTACTGTTTAAAAAGATTATTATTAGTATAAATTAGTGTCTAATTATGCGTCAACAATTATATTAAAAATACACAATTATTACTCACATTTAACTGTTTTGTTTATATGGTATATACTGTTTAAATATTTTCTAAAAATAATAATCTCATTGTGGCTATTTTAATGTAAATCAAATCAAAAAAAAAGCTATTAATAAGCTTTTATTTCATTATTATACTTAGGCCACTAACAATGAAAAGCAGATTAAAAGCACGACTCCTGGGATACCCAGGAAACCAGCAATTAATACAGTCAAAATATTGATTGGAATATTAACATCTATAAAGGCGCCAAAATAATTGGTTAATAGAAGCAGTGCCAGTCCTATTGCCGAGTTTAACAACAGCTTCCACAGCAGTTTAATTGGTTTGATAGCAACTTGGGTAATTATGTAGATTACAATCACTAAAAACAAGGCGGCAATGATTATATTCAATGATTCCAATTGAACACCTCCCAATAAATATTATTACTCAGCGATCTTTCTCTTTATCTCTCTGATTAAGAAATCAAATCTTTTTTCCGCTGCTTTGATGTTTAGAACGGCAATTTCAACTAATTCGGGGTCTGAAACATTGCTAAAAATATTATAGGCTTGACTCAACTCTTCCCGAGCTTGTTTGATTAATTCCTCCTGTTTTGCTGATTTTACTTCTGCTTCGGGACTCGCCACCAGTAACTTGAGGATCACAGGAAACATCTTTTTTAGTACACGCAAATTCTTAACCTCCTGAAATAAAAAAACTGTAGTACCCCTACAGTATTTCTATTCCAGAATCAGCTATTTAATGCTTAAAATTCATGTCTTCCTTCGATCGCTCGCCTTAAAGTTATTTCATCGGCATACTCGATATCACCGCCTACTGGCAAACCATGTGCCAAGCGGGTTATTTTTATGTTATACTGGTTAGCTATTTGTGCTAAATACCTGCTGACAACCTCTCCATCGATATCAGGATTCAGGGCCAGTACCACTTCCTGAATCCCACCGGAAGCTAATTTGGCTTTAAATTTCTCCAAAGTACTAAACTCCAGTTCGCTGTTATCCATAAGATTAAACTCCTGATTTATCACAAAATAACGGCCATTAAAGCCGGTCTTTTCAATGGCCATAATATCAGAAGCTTCTTCGGCTACACATAAAATACTGCTGTCGCGCTTTTCATCAAGGCATAAAACACAGGGATCAATATCAGTCAAATATCCGCAATTAGAACATGGCGCAATCTTCTCCCGGGCTTCTATAATTGCTTTGGCAAGATTTCTTGCCTCTGCTTCTGGTGTCTTTAAAATATACAATGCCATTCTTTGTGCCGTTTTGGGTCCTATGGAAGGAAGTTTCATCAATTCATCGATGAGGTTTTCCAAGGGTCGGGCTAACCGCATATTATACCTCCTGCAAATGGCAGTAAAAAGTTAACATCTAAGCTTTTATAATCCTGGTATTTTTATCCCGCCTGTTATTCTGGCCATCTCAGAGGATACCATCTCTTGCGATTTTTTGATTCCTTCGTTAACTGCTGCAATAATCATATCTTCCAGTAATTCCATATCCTCTAAATCCACTGCATCAGGATCTATTTTTAAGGCGGTAATTTGTTGTTTACCGGTTATTTTTAGTGTGATTGCCCCACCGCCTGAAGATGATTCTATTTCTCTTTCTTCTAATTCTTCCTGCAATTTACTTATCTGCTCCTGCATCTGCTTAGCTTGTTTAAGCATTTTAGACATTGAACCGCCGCCCATCCCAGGATTAAATACCATAATACTGCCTCCTTAATCTTTTATCTCAACTATATCTTCCCCAAAATATTCTATGGCCTTTTTAGCAACTATATCATTATATTGGTCTTCATCCAAGAAAATAAACTGCATTTGCATTTCTTTATTCAATAATTCTTTTACTACTTTTTCTACCAACTCACGATTCGCTTTCTCCTCCATCCGTTCTTTATGAAACTTAAAGCCCTTTTTAAAACCAATAAACATTACGTTTTCTTTGATACCTAAAAGTTTTGCCTGGCAAAGTAATGCATGAGTGGGGACTTTTTGTTCCTTAACTCCCTGCAAAATTTTATTCCAAAGAGCATCCCGGTTTTCGTTTTTGTTTGGTTTTACAGGTGTTTCAATATCTTTGTTGCGCAAGATAGTTGGCTGATTTGATTGGATTGCTTCTGCATTTGCATTTGTAATAGAAGCAATTTCTAACAAAGAAATCTCCAGTAAGTATTTATTTCCATCACTAAATCTCAGCTTGTCTCCGGCTTCAGTCATAATTTTTAAAGCTTCAAATATATTTTCCTTTTTAATTTTTGATTGTTGCTTTACAGCTTGCAAGCTTTCCTCAGTTACTACGCTAAACTCCGCTTCTTCACCTAAAACGCTATAAAGCATTAAATCACGCAGATATAACGAGGCCTCCCTGGCTAATTGTTGGGCCTCTTTTCCCGAATTTAAGACTTCTCCCAACATTCTTATAATTGCACCTGTATCCCAAGCAAACACCCGCTCCATAAGTTGAGCCAGAAATAAATCATCGACGATCCCTAAAACTTCTAAGACATCCTGTTTGGTAATCTCTTTTCCTTTGTATGAGTATATCTGATCCAGCATACTTAATGCATCTCGCAGTCCGCCGTTTGCTCTTCGAGATATCAGTTGCAAAGCTTCGTCCGCGATTTCAACTCCATCAGCAGCGGCGACTTGTTTCAAGCGAGAAACAATTTCGTTACCAGTCAATCTGCGAAAATTATAAATTTGACAGCGCGAGCGAATGGTTGCCGGAATCTTATGGGCTTCTGTCGTGGCCAGTATAAACTTCACTCTGGCGGGTGGTTCTTCTAAGGTTTTTAATAATGTATTGAACGCTTCCGGTGTCAACATATGGACTTCATCTATTATATATACTTTTTCTTTTCCCTGGGCAGGCAGTATTCTCACTTTTTCCTTTAAATCACGCATTTCATCGACACTACGGTTTGACGCAGCATCAATCTCGATGACGTCCATAAAATTACCGTTATTTATATCCTGGCAGGCAGAACAATGATTACATGGTTCCCCTGATTTAAGATTTTCACAATTCACTGCTTTGGCTACAATTTTAGCAATACTAGTTTTACCCGTTCCTCTGGGTCCAGTGAAAAGATACGCATGGGTAAGTTTTCCTTCTTTTAATGCGTTCTGCAATGCTTTAACCGTACTTTCCTGTCCCACTACTTCATCGAATTTCTGCGGGCGCCAGGCACGATACAAAGCCAGATAAGCCATAAAAGAGCCTCCTTTTCCCGTTAATCAATAACTGACATTATTGATATTTTCTCTACATTTATTTCGCTTTCCTGCCTATAAAAAAGAATCCCCGATTATGCAAAAAAGCAGGCTATATCCTGCTTTTTACTAAATTATATCATATTTAGCCGTGCACCTGGCTTCGAGAATACCTTCCAAGCGTTACTCATGCAGTTAACTCCGTCCAGGTTGCCCTGCGTCACACAGGATTAATCTCTTAGTGCTGCTTCTTTCCAGACCTGACACGGTTCAAGATGTCCCATTGCACAGGACCCAAACTTCTTCGCCACTTACTTGAGCCAGACCTCACAAGATAAGCCCTCAGCTCAGGAATTCGACCCTGCTATAGCGGGTTGCAGGTTACAGGGCACCGCTAATTCCCCATCTAGCACGGCAAATCTATAGACAAAAACCCTCCCTATAAAGAGAAGGATTAGACTATAGCGTCATAATAATGCGACGCCTAATCATTGTAACTCCTTTTTACTGGTTATGCAATACAACAAACCACATCCTGTACATTAGCAATTACTACCTTTTAGACCGAATTAAAACCTTAAGTTTTTTAATGCTGCGCGCAGTATCTCTAATATTGATTTGATTCTTTAAAATATACCCATGCACTATTTTAAGCTGTCCAGCAGTAAATAATTACAGGTAGAAGTTGCTACCAGCTTTGTTTCCTGATTATAAGCCTCGGCACTCATAAATACACGGCTGCGGCCATTGCGTATCACGCGGGCTGTAATAGTAATTTCATCACCCGGAAAAGTTGGGCGATGGTACTCTGTATTAAGATTGATGGCAACACTGTTAGGAGTGCCTGACACCATCAGGCAGAGCGGTCCATAAACATTATCAAAAGCCGCTGAATAAAACCCTGCCTGCATAGACCCCGCCGGGTTTGAATAATAATCTACCACCGGGAAGGCGATGGTCATAGACTTATCCTCAGCATCTACCTCCAGCAGACGTGACTGCATATTTCGACTGCAGGGTGGAACCTCTTTCAGTCCCTGCAAAAACGCCTCTTTGTCCCAGCCTTCTTTTTGATTGGAATTGACTGCCATAATATTGCTACTCCTCCCCCATTTACCACACAACTATTTTTTCTCCGGTTTCCTCAGACCGGAGTGGTCATGACCATTGTAATAATTATACCACGCTGAAGTCTGTGACAATGCCCAGTTGACCGGCGGCAAATACGCATCTTCCAGCTTCTTTTCTTCCCGGTCAGCTTTTAAAAAAGCATATGCCTGCATCCAAATACATCGCTTCTCTCCCGGATAAACTTCGCACCAACCTTCGTGGCTTCCTCCACAAGGGCCATTACGCTGGTTTTTTGGGCACCGGGACATAGGACACAAATAAGCAATATCCAGCAGGGCACAATCCCCGCAGTCCCTGCAGTCATTGCCAATAACTTTAGCCAAATGTTCCAACCGGTATCGGCGAGGATCTTTTTTCCTATGGTAGAGACTGCTCATCAAAGGGAACAGCTTCCTCCCCGGATTGAAAAACAAATGGTGAACCCTCCGCATTAGTTGATAATTGCTGCTTACCGGCATCTCAGGGCTCAATGCCTCACGTTTAACCGGTGTCATTGTGTTGAGTCCGGTTTTATAATCTGGTTCAAAATAATAAAATCCGTTCGGCTGAGGATAGTCAAATTCAGGAATCAGCTGCCGCCAGTCAGCGCTAAGTTCCTCGCCGGTATCAATAATATATCTGATTTGGTCATATTTAATATTTTGACCGCCAATATGAATACCATCAAAGCCCATACCTTTCATAAAAGCATACATTTTGGCCGCCCGCAGCAATCTGGCTTTCTCTCCCTTGTCCGGTGCCGTCCGCTCTTGATCAAGTTCTGCCAGCAATTTATCCGTAACTACACTGCCTGGCAGCTGATTGGCATTCATCATGCGTCCTGCCCCGTAAGATAATATAAAAACATTGCCGATCACTGGCATGTCAGGATCCAGCAGACGGATGTACTGCAGAGCCTCATGAAACTTACGAGCATCAAATCCTAATTGGGTGACGATAAAACCGCTGTGGTGATTTATCTTCTTTTTCAATTTATAATATTGCCCCATCAACTCTGCTTCTAACGCTTTAAATGGCGAAACTACGCTGCCGGCAAAAAAATCAGCCGGTTGATACTGGGTCGTTTCCTGGGGAGTTACTGCTTTCATGCCTTGATTCATGTTGTTGATTAGCTCTAGAACGTGGATGGGATCCAGGTCAAAGACAGGTTTAGGCTGCCCCCAAAAACCTTCTATGGGGTAATCGCCGGTCATGACTAAAAGATTCCTGATACCGGATCGATTCAGGGCGTAAAGCTCAGCCTCTATTTGATTGCGGTTTTTATCTTTACAAGTGAAATGCACCACGGGCTCTATTCCCAGCTGCAAAATTTCCAACCCCAGGCTGGAAGCCATTAAAGCAGGTCGGCCACCAGGATTATCCGTGATGGTCAGCGCATGTATCTTGCTTTCAGCGGCCGCCTGCTGTGCAGCCTGCAAAACTTTTTCCTGCTGTTGCTCCCGAGCCCCCCTGCCAGGTACCAGTTCCCAGGCAACTGAAAAGGTGTTTCGGTCCTGTAAAGATTCCTGAAATCGATTATTGATACAATTCTCCTCCCAAGGCTTACTAGCTTTTCCTTCATTTCTTGCAGATATTTTATAATTAAGCTTTCTACCAGCTTATAACCAAAATGTTATGATATTATAACATAATAACCGATTTTCTTTTACTTTCTACAAAACTTGACGAAATCAGATACTTTCCTTAATTGCTCCTTTTATTAGTGAAGAACTTAGACCGTCAATAATGCTTTAGTTACTTTTCTACAAATTGCCTTTTACTTCCTTTTTAAATATCATGAATTTGGTCACGGACATAAGATAGCAGTCACATAAGGGAAAAATAGTCAACTATATTTGACCAGAAGCAGCAATGTAATAGAAAAAATAGGGATCAGAGGAAAAGGAGTTTCAGTTCTATGTCTGAAACCCCTTGGTAATTCGGTAATGGCGGAGAGGAAGGGATTCGAACCCTTGAACGCTATCACACGTTACACGATTTCCAATCGTGCGCCTTCAGCCAAACTCAGCCACCTCTCCAGGATTTATATGGAATTTATACATCATCATTCTTTCATCCGCGCATTTTTTAAGTGGCGGAGAGAGTGGGATTCGAACCCACGGAACCATCACTGGTTCACTCGATTTCGAGTCGAGCGCCTTCAACCGGACTCAGCCATCTCTCCTCAAATCTTTAAAAAATTCTTTTAAGAGCTTGCTGCTTTCCTCTTGCAAAACTCCGCCTTGAACCTCCACCTGATGGTTCAGGCCTGGATATCGGACCAGATCTATGACGGAACCTGCTGCTCCGGCTTTGGGGTCACGGCTGGCGTAAACCAACCTTTTTAATCGGGTGTTTATCATCGCCCCAGCACACATGGGACATGGTTCGAGGTTGCAATACATGGTAGCCTGGTTTAATCGCCAACTGCCCAAATGCCTGGCAGCCATCTCCATGGCTAGCATTTCTGCATGCGCAGTGGCATCCTGCCGAATCTCTTTTTCATTATGTGCACTAGCAATTATTTCATCATCCTGAACAATCACCGCGCCAACAGGGACTTCTCCCTTTTCTGCCGCTTGCCGGGCTAGTTGCAGCGCAAGCTGCATATATATTTCTTCCCTGATCATATCGGGACTCACCGCCAATGGTGCGCCCGAAGGGACTCGAACCCCCGGCACACGGTTTAGGAAACCGTTGC
>CAZNPR010000056.1:0-10651 GCA_964574965.1 uncultured Syntrophomonas sp.
AACAGTCTGGTAGGATTTTATAGTTCGGAATACCCCAATAGTATGCTTTGGCCTAGATTGGTCGTAGGTTATATTCAGAAATGCTGTGTACCTTATTGCAACGATTTAAATGGTGCCGACGCCGAATAATTAACAAGACACCCGCTTTATACCGGCGGGTGTCTGCTTTTGATATGTCTGGCAAATGGAAACTTTTGAGTGAATTCTGCTCTTACTAATTAGTTTAATTCAAAATGAGTCGTTTCGGTAATCTCTGTAGTCAACGCTTCTAACGCTTTTTTGCTCCATTTTTTTCTCCTTATATTTATTTCATGCTTATTATGTGCAACTGCATTTTTTTTAATAAAAAATAGCATCTGCTTTTTTCTAGCAGATGCTATCTATGGACAAATAGAATGTCAGCACTTTCAGTTAATTTTAGCGGGATTAAGTTTGTCTTTTCTTTATCCCCTTCCAAATGACACAGCCAATATAAATCAACCCTATATATCCTACAAAAGGATAGAATATGCCCAGTAGTTCACTGAATGAAAATTGAGCCAGTATAAATACAGCTATTCCTATTGCGATGGCAAGCAATCTGTTTTTGCGGATATTTTCCTTATAAAACCGACTGCAGATAGACCACATCATGGCGGAACTGGAAGCAAACATCCCCAGCACCAGGATCACCGAAAACATGCCACCCAGCACGTAGGATATTTTACTGGCGAGATAAAGGGTTGGGATCTGCAGGTTTGAAGTTTCATTGGCATTTAACATGATTGCCGTATTCATGATAGCCAATACCAGTACAATTACAACTGCCCCCAGCGTGGCTCCTGAAATTGCTTCCTTTGCACTCGCTGCAGATTTTCCTAATTCGGTAAAATATGTGCTGGCCGTAAACAGGCACAAGGATAAATACAAAGCAGCACTTAAGATCCAGTTCGGGGAAGCTTTGGATAGTGCCAATGTTTCTTTATATTGAGCGATGTCTGCAAAATGGCCAAAATCCTTCAGCACTGTTACCGTTCCAACCAGTAAAGCAAAGATTATGATGACCGGACCGATCAAAGAGATGATCTTAACTAGTTTTTCAAAGCCCACCAGATAGGCACCAACCACCATAATTGCCATCAATGCCGAACCAAGGTGCCGATTCAAGCCAAAGTATTCAGAGACAGTGGAACCAGCTGCAGAAACCATCACGGAAATGATCAAAAATAATGTTAATGGGATCAGCCACGAATAGACTGTTCCCAGTTTATTTCCGCAGTAATAGCTAAAATGATCGAATGTACTTTCCTGATGCTTATGACCTGTTACTAACAATATCCGTCCCAAAATCAAAAAACCAAGCAAGTTTACGATTATGATGCCATAACTGATATATCCGTAACTCGAAAAAAACTGTAATATTTCCTGCCCGGTGGCAAATCCAGAACCGATCATCCATGCAATAAATCCACCGGCAATCCTTAAAACTCCCCTGGGATCGGTTTTCTTGTGTTTGTTCATCGTTTCTCTAATCTTCCATCTCTGCTTGCCAGTCATTATATTTAAGAACTATCTCACAGAAAGCCTTCACTCCTGTTATAAGTATCTCATCATTAAAAATATATTTTGGATCGTGGATCGGAACCATAGGTCCGGTCTGTATTTCGAAGTCAAGGTTTTTCATATATTCAGCTGCCTTGTCAGCGCTTCTAAACTCTTGAAATCCCACTTCCGGAAAGCGGTGAAAATCCTTTCTCATACGCACAAGTTCATCTTTTATGGCAGCTATTATCCCATCTAAGTCCTTCATGATCAACACCTCATATAATCATCTATCCGCATTCTTTGGTCCATTACCAGGAAACATAATTCAATAAACCCACTTGAGCTTCTTTATCTCGAAGGTGTTTCTCATATCATAAAAGATTTTAAAGAAATAATCGATCCTCTTGAGCTTATATTTCACATCTGGCTCCCGAGGATCGTCATTTGTATTATTTAGCTTTGACTTGAGATTTTTGAACTTCGTATCCAAGCTTAGTGATAGCTTTTTCGACATCCTCAATTGATATGACTTCATCATCAAAGTCTAATTTAACTTTGCTTGCGTTAAACATCACCTTTACACTGTCTTTTTCCACACCATTCAAAGATTTTGTGGCGTTTTCGATCTTTTGCATACATGACGGGCAAGTTAAAATCTCTAACTGAATCGTTGCTTTTTGCATTTTCATCTCTCCTTATTCTAATATCTTAATTTATAACGAAGCAGCCGCATCCCGTTTAAAATTACCACTAATATGCTCGCTTCGTGTACAAACATACCGATCGACATGTTCATCCATTCACTGAAGAACACGCTGGCCAGCAGGACTAAGACAACTCCCACTGCGATAAAGATATTCTGGCGCATGTTATTCGCTGTTGCTTTGGTTAAACCTAACGCATGGGGCAAGCGGCTTAAATCTGAGTTCATCAGCACGATATCCGAAGTTTCAATGGCCACGTCTGTACCGCCCCCCATTGCGATCCCAATTTGTGCCAGCGCGAGAGAGGGACTGTCATTGACCCCATCTCCCACGAATGCGACGATTTTTCCCTTTGCCTGCAGCGCTTTGATATAGGCTGATTTATCTTCTGGCAGCATATGTCCATAGGCTTCGGTCAATCCTATTTCCCGTGCTACCAGGTCGACGGTTCCCTGGTTATCTCCTGATAAGACTACCAGATTTTTGACCCCAAGCTTTTTCAGCTTTTTCAGATCTTCTTTCACGCCGGGACGAATTTGGTCTCGAATACCCATTAGCGCTTTTAGTTCTCCATCTACTGCGGTCAGCACCAGTGAATTGCCATTTGCTTCGAACCGAGCAATATCTGCACGAGCTTTTTCATTGAATGCAACGTTTTCCTGTTCCATCAAGGCAGCATTACCAACTGCGACTCTATGACCATCTACCTGAGCGACAACTCCGCCGCCTTTTACAACATCTGTTTTTGCCACTGTATATAATTTTGTTTCTCCAATATGCTCTACAACCGCCTTAGCTAATGGATGGTCAGATTCATTTTCAACACTGGCTAGATAAGCGAATATATCATCAATGTCATTTGCATAAATTTCTTTTTCAGCTACTTTAGGATTTCCTATGGTCAATGTACCGGTTTTGTCAAATACCACCGTATCAACTTTACTAAAATCATGGATCACTTCGCTGCCTTTCAGCAGAACACCGTGGCGTGCACCATTGCCGATGCCGGCTACGTTTGAGACAGGTACACCGATAACCAAAGCCCCCGGGCAGCCAAGAACCAATATGGTAATGGCCAGTTCAATATCACGGGAGAAAAACCAAACAATAATGCCCAGGACTAAAACTGCAGGAGTATAGTATTTTGAGAATCTGTCAATGAAACGCTCGGCCTCTGATTTTGAATCCTGCGCTTCTTCGACCAGTTCAATGATTCTGCCAAAAGTCGTATCTTCCCCTACACGATCAGCAACGATCTGCAGGGTTCCGTTTTCTAAAATCGTTCCGGCATATACGCCTGCGCCTTTCTTCTTGCTTACCGGAACTGATTCCCCGGTAATACTTGCTTCATTGATATGGCCTTCTCCTGTTAATACGGTACCATCAACAGGGACTTTGGCCCCGGTTTTAACCAGTAAAATGTCGCCTTCTTCCACTTCATCTACGGCGACCTCTGCAAATTCATCATTCTCAATTTGTTTCAGAGCACTCTCCGGTGCCATTTCAGTCAGCTCTTTAATGGCAGAACGGGTTTTGTTCAGTGTGCGTTGTTCCAGATAAGCTCCAAATAAGAATAAAAATGTAACGATCGCTGATTCTTCAAGGTTCTTAATTAAAAATGCCCCGACGACCGCAATGGTAACTAAAACATCGATACTGACCACTTTGACCTTTAAGGCCTGCCAGGCCTGGATGGCAATCGGCGCAGCCCCTAATATTGAGGCAGCGGCCAGTGACCAAATGGCTGCAGTTTCATTCTTAAAACCCAGCTCACTGGTAAATCCAATGACAATTAAAATGGCACTGATCAATGTTATATGATTTTTCCTGCTTATTATAAATCTCTGCAACTTTCCCACTGCTCCCTGTCTTATGCTGGTATAAACTTAAGCATGATATGCTTTATCCAGTTCGGCTAACTTACTGTAAACGGCCTCATAACTTTCGCATACATCTCCGGGAACGGTGTAATTATTGGTGATTTTACGCAAGCTGGCAAATTCTTCTTTTAAATCCGGTAGGTTTGCCCCAGCTGCTTTTATTTTCTCATTGAGTGCGTCAAATACCTGGCGGACTTCATGAAATTCCGGGTGATTATCGCCATGGACTCTTGCTACGATCGGCACATACTGTTTCAATGTCTGAAAATGCTG
The DNA here is from genome assembly GCA_964574965.1 of uncultured Syntrophomonas sp. GTDB lineage: Bacteria > Bacillota > Syntrophomonadia > Syntrophomonadales > Syntrophomonadaceae > UBA1368. Next base: position 4,382 of record CAZNPR010000056.1, read on the forward strand.
TTCCTTTGCTTCGTTAAATACTATTTTATTTGTCATTTTTTCTCCCTCACTTTCTACATATTTTATCATCCCGATAAATTTACTATAGATTACCATACGGCGCCAACAATTTATGTTGCCATTGCAACATAAATGAAGAGCAGCTTGCGTTTTATTCTCCAGGCTGGAATTGGCAAATACTTATTGCCGGATGTACTTATCTGTTTAAGCGGCTGCTTTGTTCTGAGCCTATTTGAATTACGATTTATGTTCGATTTCGGTGACACATTCGTTCTTGATCTTTCCAACCAGAAATTGCAGCGCATCAATGACATGGGGCCTGATGTCTCCGCCGATCAAAACATACATTATGTCATCCCCAACCTCCAGTTGGCCTTCATTGAGCCATACCTTTATAAAAAAGATTCCTTCCTTTTCATGGGTCAGGGTAATCATTTCCTCCACTTTGGCAGCATCGTAAGCGAACTCCATTCCCTTTACGACCGAACCGTCATCGAGCCCCTGGCGCACCTGGGCCTTGGGTGTCTCCCGCACCACACCGTTGTGGATTAAAAACATCCCTGATCGGGCAGCCATCGGATGAGCTTTGGCCTCTTTAAGCCATTCATCCACCGATGGTGGTGTCTTTTTGGTCTTGTTATTACTCATAAAATATGCACTCCTTTTTATTAGAATTCTTCCAACCCGGCAAACCATTTTTCCCATTCGCATGTTAAATCGTTTTTTAAATAGTCTTAATCAAACATCTTCGTCCAACGTCTCAATCAGAAAGCTGACCGGGCGGAAACCATCATTGCAGGAAATCATGGCGGACTTCTTGTTTTTCATCCAGCCGTCAAAAAAGTCCTCGCCGCCGTGAGCAAGGGTCATTACAAAAGGAGACATGGTCTCCCAGGCACTGTCACAAATTCCCTCCGGCTTTTCCCAACCGTTGGCGATGAATATTTGCCCAACCTCCATATCGCAGGCATGACTGATGGGATTTTCGTATTTATCTATCAAGTCCTGATAGTGAGCTATTTTCATTACGGTAATTTTGATCTTTTTCATTCATCATTCTCTCCTTGCTCTTTATCATTGTTTTCAAAGTTTTTAGGCGTTTGACTGCCAATGTCTTTTGCGGACTGCCATCCTTAAACTTCGTCAGCCAACTTTTTACACCCTCATTCTTTCGCTCTTGACATCAATACCACCATCCCGGGCTCATTTTTATTGCTGCAATGCCCTTTGTACGAGAATCTTAATGTCTTTAACTTCCACCACGTTTTTTTCATAACCGTTTTGGGCAGCGTAAATCATTGCTTGTCCGACCTGGCTCATGGTGTTCATAATATTAGGCAATACGATTTTTAAAACCGGAAAAAGCCAGGAGATGTATTGGTAATACTTATGAACGTTTCTTTGTCCATCAGTGGCTGTAATAAAATTGGGGCGAAACCCAAATGCTTGCCTGAAAGGTAATTTCATTAAATCGTTTTCAGTTTTGCCTTTCACCCGGGCCCACATCAATCTGCCTCTTTCGCTGCTGTCAGTTCCTCCTCCGCTAACATACAAAAACGACATGTGTGGATTCGGATCGACGGCTCTCGCGAATTTCATCGTGGTGTCATATGTAATGCGGGTGTATTCTGGTTCCTTCATTCCAACACTGCTTATCCCTGCACAGAAGAAGCAGGCATCGTACCCCTTCAGCTTTTCGTCATCATCTCGCAGTGACATAAAATCCGCCACAATATATTCCTTGAGTTTTGGGTGTATGATCCCTGTCGGTCTGCGGCTTACACTCAGCACTTCCGTAATCTCTGGGTGCGCCAGACATTCGATCAATACGCCCTCGCCCACCATTCCTGTTGTTCCTGTTAGAATAATTTTCATCAGCAATTCCTCATCCATATTTAAATTTTTCATCTGATACCACGGTTTTACATGGTCAGTTTAAAGCCACCTTTAAATAAAACAATGTCATAGCTTCCTACACATTTTTTACTATCAGTTCGCAAATCTCATAGTCAATGATTGTTATTTCCCTCCCAATTCCTTTTTGTCAGGCAGGTAATATGCTCGGTCCTAACATCACCCATCAAAGAACATGGAATATTCTCTTTGGTATGATGATAAGCAAATCCGCACTTTTCTTGGACCCGCATTGATTTATTATTGCCATCAAAGTATCCGCACCACAATTTTTCAAGCTTCAAATCGTTAAAACTATAACGAATGAGCTCATCCACTGCCTCCGGGATCAATCCTTGTCCCCAGAACGGTACGCCGATCCAGTAGCCGATTTCGCCTTCATCTTCAGGGAGCCAGATATTACTTGCATCTCCAATCATAAGACCGATACTTCCGACCGCATGGCCAACGCTTTTTAAAACAGCAGCATAAGTTTGAGGCTTAGAAAGCACACCCTTTATTATTTCCAAACTATTTTCTACACTGGTATGCACAGGCCATCCGGCTATCGGGCCTACTTGCGGGTCACTTGCATATCTATATAAATCATCAGCATCCGACTCCTGCCAGGGACGCAGTAGTAATCGTTCTGTTTCAAGAGTCATATATTTCTCCAGTCCAAATCTTAATCATATCTTCATTATTGTCATTATTGTCATTCTTAAGCGGCGAGTTATTCAGAATCGACGTCATTCTGTAATGCGCCAAATATAATATTTATGTAATTACGCCTTCCGTACAACACGCGGTCTATATGTACATCTAAGCCCATCACCCGGTAAAAGACGATATATTTTCCGCTAACAAGAAACCGGTAATCACTTTCAAATTCAGTAATCGAGGACAAACGAGGTCCCAGTTCAGAAAAATCCTGCAACTTCTCAATAGTGTCCAAGATGTCTAACACGATTTTTTGAGCAGCTGCAGGATTTTGTAATTCGTTATTGATATAGGTCCATATCTCGTCAAGATCATTTAGTGCTTCAGGTGAATAAAGCAGTTTATTCATAAACCTTACCCTTAAAATGTGCTTTCACATCTTCATGCGCGACCCATCCGCTTTCTTCTCCTGTTTTTCGGCCCTTATTAAGCTCGCTCAGCAACTTGATCGTCGCCTGGGTTTTTTCATAATCATCAATGTCAAGGAGGGCATATCGGCCACGACCATTCTTTGTCAAAAAGACCGGCTCACCAACGGAAACGTCGCGTAAGACCTCGTTGTAATTCCTTAAATCTGAAACGGGCTTTATTTTCGGCATACGATCAGCTCCTTTCCTCTGCTGTTATTATTATATGTGTATTATTCGTAATATTCCACAGCAATTACGTACATGGTCTTCTAGTGTGAAATCGACTGTCGCGGTGTCAGTCGTTTATCGCTTCAATACCGAGCCTTCTTAGCTTCTCGAGGTTATCTATCATGTTCTGAAGAACCTCTGCAGAATGTCCTTCCCATTCTTACACCCACCTATTCCTTCCCAGTTCAATCTTTGGCATTGTATGCCATACCCATATAGGCATTTCCCGTTTGCAGTTCTTCGAGCATCTGTTTGAGCCGCTTTTGACGGGTTTCCTCTCAGCAACCCCATTTGATTTTGGCCGGATTCGGCTCGTCTGCCACGGCTATTGCTTGTAATTCTGCCGTCATATCCGCACAAACTTCTTCGGCAATTTTGTTATATACTTCTGCTGTTTCATTCAGCCCGATACGGTCATAAGCAACCGCTGCCGCAGCGTAGAAGTAAAGCCCCAGGGAGTGTGAAAGTGTGTGTACCACCGCAGAGCCTTGTCCGCAAGCCCGTGCTGCTGCCTGTGCAGCCGGGTCTGTATCAAGTTCGCGGGCGGCAGCGTGGCACTCGTTCAGGATGATATTCTTGACCACCGAAAACTTCACCTTGCCGTCAAGGTATTCGAGTGCAGCGTTCAGCGCCTTTCTTGGGCGATCATCGCCGGGGCAATGTTTTTCGAATATCGGCAGTACTCGTTCTTGGGCGTACCCTATACACCAATTGCAGATCGTGGCCTTGCTTTGCGTGTCAATTAAGCGCATAAGCGCCACCGTCGATGGCGCATTCACATCACCCAGCATTTTACGAAGTTTCTTTGCCATATACAACCTCCAACTCTCTCTTTATCATTGCTGCTGCTATTTCAAAGGCATTTAGGCGTCTAACTGCCAACGTTTTTTGCGAAGTGCCATCCTCAAATTTCGTCAGCAGCTTTTCGCATTGACTGATTAACAGTCTATTTGTATCGCTGGCGTTTATAAGTTCCGGTTCTGCATATTTCCCCGCCATGTGCCGCTTTTCATCAAAGGAATTTTCTATCAGCGATACCGCAATGTTAAAGGCTTCAAGTTGCCTGCCCACCCATTTCTTTTGCGGACTGCCGTCCTTAAGCTTTATCTGTACTTTTTCGCACTTGCTGATCGATGATTTAAATGCTCTAATGGCTTCTTCTAACTCTTTCGGTGCGTATTCTGTGTTCATCTGCTCAAATATCACCTCAGATTTCAACCTACAATTAACGAAACCTTAATTCGGTTCGATCATGCTTTTTGATGTATTCTGTAAGAACTTTTACAAGGAAGCTTTTCATTCGATTTCTTCCTTATAATGAATGGTTTATAAGTAAAATAATGTGGCCATTATAGAAATGACAATAGCATAGTAGTGATACCACTCCTTCTTCATATTATGAAGCAGAAGCACACCAATTACAGAGACCATAATCAAGACCAATCCGACTATAATCGGAGTTTCATATAATTTGACTCCTATTCCAGCCATGAATGTGGTAAGTGAACCAGCCAATATGCTGGCTTTTAGCCAATCGGATATTTTTGCACGATATATTATCAGGCATAAGAAAATCCATATAATCCCATATCCAACCCGCACGGGTGACACAAAGACATAGGAAGCGTCGCGATTTGCGACAATCTCAAAGAGCGTGAAGATCAGATAATAAAACATAAAGGATATTGCCATAGCTGCAAAGCTACCTATTGTAACGTATATTCCTTGCTTAATTACTTCTGTCTTTTTAGTCATATATTATTCCGCCCATTCTATTCGTAATGTTCCACAGCAATTACGCACATGGTCTTCTTATGTGTTTAACAGGCAAAAGAATAACGGGATCGTTTCGCAATAATATGTTGGGAGCCCTGCTGAATTATTAGACGTGGGTTAACATTTTAAAGGATGCGAAGCCATTCGCGTCTACTGTACAAAATTCTTTCGATGTCAACCACCTTGTTCCCCTCATCGATGGAATAGAATATAACATAGTTTTTTAAGGACAATTTTCTGTATCCCATTTGTGCAAGCCGCTCGTCGGCGATAAAAGGATGGCGCTGAGGCATATCGGAAAGACCCGCCATAGCGTCTTCGAAAAGTTCTATCATGCTTAGCGCCGATATGGGGGCGGACAACTGCGACGTGATATATCGGACAATGTCTTTAAGATCGTTTTCGGCTGGATCGGATACGTCCACTCTATATTTCGCCATCGTTGATTCCCTTCTTGATATCCTTTATGACCTCCTTAAGCGAACGTTTTTTACCGGCCTTCACCGCTGCCCTGCCTTCATCGAGCAAGCGGTAAAGCTCCAATTTTCCGCACATTGTTTCATAGGTCTCGATGCTCATGACGGCCAAGTCCCCTTGTCCGTTCTTGGTAATAAAGACGGGCTCACGGCTTTCATGGCAGAAAGTGGATATATCGTTATAATTGTTTCTTAAATCGGTGCTTGATTTAATGTTGGGCATTACGATACCTCCTCCGATGATTCTAAAGATATTATACCCGAATTTCTTTAGAACATCAATGGACTTCGCTGAGGGAGTTTCGCTTCAGTTTTCTGCTTACTGCGTCGTTTCACTCCTTGACTAGCAAAGTAACAGTCTCCGCAGTAGCTTGCTTCCAATCGGATTTAGCTTTCACTAACAATTTTAAGTCCAATTACGCAGGATATAAGACCGATGATGAGAAGAATTTTTACAATCGATACCGATTCAGTCCCTAAAATAATCCCCAATATCACAGTTGCAGCTGCACCAATGCCCGTCCACACCGCATAGGCTGTACCTGTTGGTATCGTTCGCATGGCATACGCCAACCCGGCCATACTTAATATCATTCCAATAACAAATACAATGATGGGAGTTGTTTTACTTAATCCATCGATTTTTCCAAGTGCGGTTGCCCATACTGATTCCATTAAACCTGAAAATACCAACAAAATCCATGCCATCTATCGGTACCGTCAATATTTTTTCGCAAATTTGATCTGCCGCTTGGAAGCTAGCAATT
>CAZNPR010000057.1:0-8113 GCA_964574965.1 uncultured Syntrophomonas sp.
CGCAGTGCAGTTATTTGCCGGGTATGCCCCATGGATGAACACGGTTATTTTAACCTGGGGCCGCAAAATTCTGAAACATTGGCCAAAATAGAAATGGCATCCAATGTAATCGTGGAAGTCAATAGGCACATGCCGGTTTGTCTGGGTGGAGCAGAAGAATCGGTACATATTTCTCAGGTAGATTATATCGTGGAAGCGCCGGACGATCAAGAACTGCCAGATTTACCGGGAGTCGAACCCAACGAAATTGACAAAGCGGTTGCCAATCATATTATGAAGTATGTGGAAGACGGTTCTTGCATCCAGTTAGGGATAGGTGGTATGCCCGGAGCAGTTGGAAAGGCCATCGCCAACTCTGACTTGAAGGACCTGGGCGGGCATACGGAAATGTTTGTTGATGCCTATGTGGATATGATCGAGTCAGGCCGTATGACCGGTGCAGCCAAAGAGATAGACCGCTTCAGGGTAGGTTATACCTTTGCCATCGGCAGCCACCGTATGTACAATTATATGAACAACAATCCTGCCTGTGCATCATATCCGGTGAATTATACCAATGATCCCAGGGTCATTGCCAGATTGGGCAAATTTATCTCCATTAATAATGCGGTACAGGTGGATATCTATTCGCAGGTAAATGCTGAAAGCATGGGACCGGTACAGATCTCCGGCAATGGCGGCATGTGGGATTTCGTGCTCGGTTCACAGTGGTCAAAGGACGGGAAGAGTTTCATCTGCCTCTCCTCAACCTTTAAAGATTCCGAGGGGAATATTAAATCCAGGATCGTTCCCACTTTTTCACCCGGTTCAATTACCACGATTCCTCGCCAGATGGTTGATTATATCGTAACTGAATATGGCGCTGTCCGCCTCAGATCTTTCCCAACCTGGGAAAGGGCAGAATTGCTTATTTCCATTGCCCATCCTGATTTTCAGGATGAATTAGTCAAGTCGGCGCAAGAGTTTAAGATTTGGACCAAAACCAATAAAATTCCTGAATAACGACCCGACCAAGGAAAAACTGATCACTTAACCAACGCTGAAGCCCTGTGTAAAAGACGTGCGTCAGTACGTCTTTTACACAGGGCTTCTGATTGCTTTTTTCTAAATCTTTTATTAGCCTGAAAAAAAGCACCACCTAAAAATCAGTGGTGCCTTTTTAAGTTTAAACTAACTTCGACTTATTTGGGAGCCATGCGGATCGCACCGTCAAGGCGGATTGTTTCAGCATTGAGGAAGTTGTTTTCAACAATGGCCTGTACCAGATGTGCAAATTCAACTGGATTTCCGAGTCTCTGCGGCATCGGGATGGATGCAGCCAAGGAATCACGGGCTGCTTGGGGAAGCTGTTGCAGCATTGGAGTATCAAAAGTTCCCGGTGCAATGGTATTAACACGAATCAGATGTCTGGACAGGTCTCTGGCAATCGGAAGAGTCATGGCATGTACTCCGCCTTTGGATGCGGAATAAGCAGCCTGTCCGATCTGGCCGTCAAAAGCAGCAACGGAAGCTACATTGATAATAACACCTTTTTCAGCATCGTCACCAGGGTCGTTTTTGTCCATCGCAAAAGCAGCATTGGAAAGCATATTAAATGCACCAATCAGGTTAACATCCATAACCATCTTGAACCATTCAATGTTCCAAGGGCCGTCTTTGCCGATAGTTCTTCCTGCACTGCCCATTCCGGCGTTGTTTACCAGAATATGAAGTGCACCAAATTTTTCCACCGCAGCATTGATGGTAGCTTTTACATCATCAGTGCTGGTAACATTACATTTTACAAATAATGCTTTGTCCCCTAATTTGGCTGCCAGAGCATTGCCTTTTTCTTCGTTCAGGTCAGCGATAACCACATTCGCTCCTGCAGCATGTAAACGTTCAACTGCTGCTTCACCGAGACCGGAAGCGCCACCGGTAACGATTGCTGTTTTTCCACTAATTCTCATTCATCCTTCACTCCTTCTGATCATTGTTTCTTAAATAAAGAGAAACCAATAGTAATGGCTTAAACTTCACCCCCCCCTTTGTGACAGATTGACTGCCGGACATAAACTTTAATACCATGTAAGGAATAAAATGGAATTGATTAGGCATTTACTATTTGCTGCAAATTCAGGTATTATAACGTCTAAAACAATTTACAACAGCAAAATCTTACTTAATGTATATATACTACGAAAATCTTCAGTATCCTTTAATTTGAATATTAAAAAAAAAAAAATTATCATCAGAATATTTCCTACTGAGATAATACTGACAGGTTAGAATTGACAGCGAGCATTTACACTTCATCGCTTTAAGCGTAGTGGATCATAGATTTAAAGCAAGTAAAGTCATGCTGAAGGTATAAAACATGAAAAGCCCGCATAATTAACAATAAATATGTTAGTTGTTCAAGGCCTTGGTTTATAGTACAATCTTTTTGGATCATGCGCCTCAGTTAAACTATTAGGGGGGAGGTAAATCGGTGAGCCAAATTCGCATTTATGCAGATAATGCTTGTGACCTCGATAAAGAAATGATTGAAAGCCTGGAAGTCAAACTATTTTATCTTACTGTAACCATCCACGATGTGATCTATCACGACCGTCTTGATTTAAGCCCGGGTGATTTTTATAAAATGATTGCCGAACCTGGCGTTATGCCAACAACATCTCAGGTAGCTCTGGGGGATTTTCAGCAGGAGTTCCAGAGGGTGATTGATGAGACCGAGGATGAAATCATTTATGTAGCTTTTTCTTCCGGACTCAGCGGGACTTATCAGGCAGCTTGCCTGGCTCGGGACGAGATCGATGCCAAACGTATAACGGTTATTGATACCAAAAGTGCTTCAGTGGGTTACGGTCTTACGGTCATCAGGGCAGCCCGGGCAGCATCTCAGGGCATGAGCAAAGAACAGATCATTGCAGAAATTGAAGATAATATCAGACGTATGCAGCATATTTTTGTCGTAGGCAGCTTTGAAATGTTAAAACGGGGCGGACGGGTCAGCAGCACAGCAGCCGCGTTGGGTAATCTGCTGAATATAAAACTCTTGCTTCATTTTGTTGATGGCAAGATAGTACCGCTTGAAAAAACCCACGGACTCAAGAAAGCGAAAAGACGACTTTTGGAACTTATGGAAGCAAGAGGGGCAGATTTGCCCGCGCAGACCATAGGTATCTGCTATTCAGTAGATTACGAAGGTGCTTTGGAGATTAAAGAACTGATCGCCAAACGTTTTGGTTGTGAAAATTTTGTAATATCTGAAGTTGGCGCAGTGATTGGTTCTCATGTTGGGGCTGGTACCTATTCGGTATTCTTCCTCACCGCTTAAATATCGCCCGCCAAATAACTTCATTACACCCCGTAAATTGATTTTTGATCAGATACGGGGTGTTTTTGCAGGATTTGGCGGTATAGATCAATATATTTTTCTGTCATAATATCCTGACTGAAATGATTTTCCACCCACTTACGGCAATCAAACCGGCTGAGCCTTGAAACTTCCGGCATACACTCCACTGCTTCAGCCATTTCCCGTACGATAAAACCAGTTTTTCCGTCAGCAATCACTTCGGGCATGGAACCTCGGTCAAAAGCAATCACGGGCGTTCCGCAAGCCATGGCTTCTACCACACTTAATCCGAAAGGTTCGTCAAAATATATGGGATGCAGCAGTGCATAGGCTTCTCCCAGCAAATGGTTTCGTTCTTCAGGTTCTGCTGAGCCCAGATAGATGATTTGTTCATTATCGATCAAGGGGAGCACTTCCGTCTGAAAATAGTTCTGATCCTGAATAATACCGGCGATTTTAAGCGGCATATTGGTTTTTTTAGCGATCGCTATCGCTGCTGCAGTACCCTTATCAGGATGGATACGCCCAAAATATAAAAGATAGCTCCCCGGTTCTTCCTGATAACTGAATTCATCGAGATCGATCCCATGATATACGGTATCCAGATAACGAAGACGCGGATTCCTGTCGGCGTTACTGATGGATACATAATAACCGGCATTATTGTATTGTTCATAAACCGGTAAAATTTTTGGCGAGGAGAAACCGTGAATAGTTGTCAGCATTGGCCGATCAACCAGACGGCTGAAGGCCAAAGGAAGGAAATCAAAATTATTATGCAGTAAGTCAAAATGATGAGCTTGTTCAAAAAAATGCCCGATATGCAACGCCTCACAGACTTTGGCATCCAACGCAGGATCTTCTTCATAAGGTGTACTGCATATCCATTCCAGTTTTCCGGAAGTAAATGAGTCGCCGCTGGCAAAAACAGTTACATCTATACCCTTTTGGACCAGACCTTCACTTAATAAGGAGACGAATCTTTCCCAGGGGCCATAATGCCGCGGTGGGGTTCGCCACGCAACAGGGGAAAGGATCGCAATTTTCATGATATACCTCCGGCTGGTAAAGCTTTTTGATAAGCAGCGAACATTGCGATCAAATGATCAAGGGGCTGCTCATAATACGTATCCGGGGAAAAATTTTGCAGCCAATGCTGATCGACCTGAGATCCAGCAGTATATTTTTCCCAATATACCTTCTGAAATGCCATCAGGTTTTTCTTGGGACTGCCATCATAAAGGAATAAACCGAAATATCGCTCATGTATGTTTTGATCCAGCGGCGGAAGCGTCCATAAGGACGGTGCATAATCGCTATAACACCAGGCCAGGGCAGCAGGGAGCTGATGGTCATAAAGAGCTGCTAAAACCTGGGCATCATAAAGAGACGCCGTTTCTTCTTGAAAGAGCTGGCACTTCAGCTTTTCCTGATTTATATCCGCTGCCGGAGCAGAGGGCAATGTTGGCAGGCCGAACTCCTGCATGACCACGGGCTTTTGTCCCAGCCAGGCTGTAATTATACTTAAAAAAGGCACCAGGCGGTATTCCAGAGGATTCTTTATCCATGAAAGATAGAACGGATAAGCATGCATGCAAAGGTAATCGCAAAACTTCCCGGCATCCTGCGGCCAAAGATACCGGTCTTCTTCAAGATCTTCAGCATGCATTCCCAGTGTTACAAGTATGGAGGAGTGTTTCTTAATGGCATTCACCATGGTGGCAAGCCAATGACATGCCTGTTCACGATTATGGGGAATGGTCACATTGGAGGCTTCATTGCCCAGGTCATAACTATGGATCGCCGGATGCCCATAAAGCATGCGGCTGACCGTGCTGACCTGTTCAACCTGTGCCAGCATCAGCTCCTGATCGGCATAAAAATTTTTTGCCTGTCCTTTTTGCAAAGAGTTCTGGCAAAATATCGGAAAACGCCGGCTGTTATTGGCATCCAGGTTCAACATCCAGTAAGGGAGCCAGTTCACACCGCTCATATGTCCACAAAAAAAAGTGGGGACCAATTGTAAAGAAAATTTTTCGGCACAATCTGCGGTCAATAACAAGTTGTGTAAAGCCTGGGTGGAGATCACATCGGGATGGGGCTGAAAGTCTTCCCAGGTGAGAAAGATCCGTACGGTGTGAAAGTGAAAGGCGGCCAGACGGGCGAAATCCTGTTCGACCTCCGCCAAGTCATAATGCTGCCACCAATACATGGCCTTCTTTGCCGGCCAATAATTTATCCCTATATCAAAGCTTTTATTGTATGAAAACATCAGAGCGATACCTCGCAGTTCATTTAAGCAATAAACGTTTGGCTAATTGGTTAAAGGGTATTATAAACAATTGACAGTTTTGATTATAATATCCCGGTTTATTGCATAATATTCCCATCCAGGCTATCGTTTATTTTGCTCTGTTATTCAAAAGCTTGGCATGTATCATTTTGTTTTGGGTCTGGTACGCATCGATTCCAGATCAAAGATCAGCTTTTCCAGATCCACGTTTTTACCCCGGGCAGCCTGCTCGAGGGTCATCCAGGCCGCCGATCAGCCTAAACATCTTACTTCCAGCCTCATCAGCAATTCCTGGGAATCCGGTACTTGAATGAGGACGTCTTTGATCAGCGTTTTGGGAGTGATCATAACCTCAGTCCTTAATTGCATTTCTTATTTCTTATTTTATGCAACATCAAGGAACAACGCTACCACATAGTCCCCGTAAACGGCGGTAAGCACTTGCAGGTCTTTCTCCCGGTTATTTCTGAATTTAAAGTCCGCTGAGTTCCAAAGAACGGTAGCATCATGTCCGGATGCTACATAATTGACCGGCATCGTATGAGGATGCCTTTCAACAATTTCGAGGCCGGCGGTCAAAGCACTGTTATAAAGCGTGCTGGAGATCTGACAGATACCACCCCCGGTCCCGGGGACAACTTGGCGGCCAACAAAAATGCTGGCAGGAAGATATCCTTTTTCAGCGATGCGGGGTCCCACGACCTGATTGAATGAAAATACATCCCCAGGTTTCACCAAGGTGCCATTTATTTGGCTGCAGGCCAGAATGATATTATTGGTGCGATTGGAGGGACTGTTATTAAGACGGGTGAAATAACCGCCCAACACGTTTTGGTCTCCCCAGAGAGCGGCGAGGTCAGAATCCGGTGATATTGCACCCCAGAGGCCGAGATTTTGAGGAAAATCAATCTTGATAACGGCAGGAACTTCTTTAGCGGGGGGGACACTGTATAAATGCACGGTTTTGGTATCCGCGTCATAGTCGATCGTGAAGCCGAATTCTTCCGTTGCTGCCCTTAGAGGGATGAAGAACGCAGTGCCGCTTTTACAGGGGGCCGTATCTAAAGAGAGCAACTGATCGCCTTTACTATATATGTTCTGACCATTACGGAAAGAAATACCTATCTGGCCGCGGGTCAATAGCAGTTGTTCATTATCTGCCCATTCCAGCTCAAGATCAAGTAACCCCGCCAGTTCACTGGCGTCGATCAACGTGCGCCCTTCCTGGTTTATAATTGGAGTGACCGCAGGAGAGACCACTGCACCATCAAAAACCAAAGTTACTTTGTCTCCCGGCGGATCGTCCCAGGCTGTAAAAATCTGATCATTAGCATCCGGCTGGGCATTAACGGGGGCAGGAATCATCATCATTGCAAAAAAAATGACCGCCAGCAGCCAGAGGTATTGGATATTCTTTTTCATAAAATCTCCCTTCTAAAGCAAATAATATGGTTAACCTATATTTACTGAAGAACTGCTTTGGCTATGACAATTTTGTGCATACTGAAAACGAAAATATTTAATGATATAGAATGGGGTCAAGTATGCTATATTAGATAAGTCTTAATGAAATAAGGAGGAGAAAGATTGAATAACGATAGTTTTGATCATATGGGTCTGAAGAAGGATCTACTGCATATGATCGTCAAAAAAGGCTATGAGAATCCCACCCCGATCCAGAGCCAGACCATACCGATAGCCCTGCGGGGTTCTGATATTATTGGACAGGCACAGACCGGGACTGGTAAAACAGCTGCCTTTGGGATACCCATATTAAACAGTGTGAAAAAGGGAGGGAAAACGCAGGCCTTGATCATGTGTCCCACCCGGGAGCTGGCTGTGCAAGTAGCCAAAGAGATCGCCTACCTGGGCAGGAGTATGGAAATTGCGGTAATCCCTGTTTATGGCGGGCAATCAATTGATGTTCAGCTAAGATTGCTGCGCAATAACCCGGAAATAATTGTAGGCACACCGGGCCGCTTGCTTGACCACTTATCCCGTCACACCATCAACCTGCAAGGCTTACAGTTTGTTGTTCTGGATGAAGCTGATGAAATGCTGGATATGGGCTTTTTGCCTGACATCGAAAAGATATTGGGGCAATGTCCGGAGAACAGGCAAACTTTTCTTTTTTCCGCCACATTAGTGAAAGAAATTCAGGACATGGGGAAAAAGTTTATGAAAGACCCGGAAATTGTGCTTATACAGCCGGAGGAAAAAACCATCGCAACAGTAGAACAGCGGTTTTACCGGGTCAGCAATCAAAGCAAGGTAGAAACCTTGTGCCGTATTTTTGACTTTGAACAGCCTCCGGTAAGCCTGGTCTTTTGCCGCACGAAAAGGCGTGTCAACGAAATGGTACAGCTTTTAAACGCCCGGGGGTATAAGAGCGAAGGTTTGCACGGGGACCTGTCCCAACGGGAAAGGGATAACATAATGAAGGGGTTTCGCAATGGGGATATTAAAGTCTTGATTGCGAC
>CAZNPR010000057.1:8213-10633 GCA_964574965.1 uncultured Syntrophomonas sp.
GGGATAACATAATGAAGGGGTTTCGCAATGGGGATATTAAAGTCTTGATTGCGACCGATATTGCTGCGCGTGGTATTGATGTGGATCTGGTCACCCATGTTTTTAACTTCGATATTCCTGAAGAACCGGATTCATATATCCATCGCATCGGAAGGACCGGCAGGGCAGGCAGGGAAGGCGTAGCGATAACACTGGTGGAATCTGCCCAGGTACGATTACTGAGGGCAATCGAACGCCACATTGGTAAGAAAATTGAACAAGCAGTGCTGCCAACTCTGGCTGAAGCACTTGAGCAACAGGAAAAAGCCCTCATTGACAGATTGGTGAAAACATCCGCGGAGCCCATTGAAAAACTTGAAGTTCTGGCAGCCAGGATCCTGGATGAATATGATCCGAAGGCAATGATGGCAGCAGCTTTAAAAATAATCATAGCCGACAGCCCCGAACTGGAACTGGCAGAGATCGATACTGACTTCGACAATACTGCACATATTGAAGTACCGGTGGGGAAAGCGCAAGGTTTTTATCCGCGCCGCCTGGTTGAATTCTTAGTGGAAAGAACCACCTTGTCCAGAAAGCAGATCGGCGATATTGAGATACAGAGCCGTACATCCTATGTCGAAGTCCCGATGAGCACGGCTGATGAAGTATATGAGGCTTTCATCAATTACAAGCAGGAAAGAAAAAAGCAACAAGGCTTTAAAAAGAATAACCGCAGAAATTAATATAAGTTTTTGAAGATAAATGAGAAAAGAGGATTTAATCCTCTTTTCTTTTGCAAAGCATTATAATAAATTAAATAACAATGGTGAAAGTCGAGGTTTCTCCGGATGGAAACGACCAGCGGGCAGTTTTTCCGCTTTGAAATGATTTATCGCTGCTTTGAGACAGACAAGAAGTATTTGAAAGAATCCGGGCAGGTCGAACCCGGGCAGATCCTGACCGTCACGGGACCTTCAGGTTCGGGTAAAAGCACTTTGCTGAAAATATTATCCCGTTTGATAAAACCACAAAGCGGAGAAGTATTCTGGCATGACCGGAACTGGCATGCCATTTCGCCCACTGAATGGCGCCGGGGGATTCAATTTGTAAGCCAGAAACCGGTGGTTTTTCCAGGACTGATAAAAGATAATTTCCGTCTGCCTTTCACCCTGAAAAATCAAAAGGAGAAAGTTGACTTACATATGGACCAGGCAATCGATTATATGGAGCGGACTGGTTTATCAGTGCGAATGCTGGACCAGGAGGCTAAATCGATGTCCGGGGGAGAAGCAGCCAGATTGGCTCTGGTCAGAGCTCTGATCATTGAACCTGAGATCCTGCTTTTAGATGAACCAACCGCTTTCCTGGATCATGATTCCAGGGTCAAGATCATTTCTTTGCTTAATGAATGGGTCAAGGAAAAGCAGCGGGCCATAATCGTGGTTTCCCATCAGGAAGACGACTTGAAGTATCTGGATTGTCAAACCGTTTTGACCCTTCCCGTCAGAAAGGCAGTATAAATTATGCTTGCAAACGGCTATATTCCTATTACCAATCAACAACTGATCATCAGCCTGAGCCTGGTTTTAATCACCGGGCTGGTTTCGATGCTGCTGAAGTTAGGCCTGCTAAAATCATTAGTCTGGGGAACGATTCGGGCTTTTGTACAGTTAATGCTGATCGGATATCTGCTTACTTTTATTTTTCAACTGAATCATCCTGCGGTGATCATTGCAATTATTTTGCTAATGAGTTTTATAGCCAGCCGTGAAGCGACCAGGCGCATCACCAAAACTCCTTTTAATCCTGCCTTTTTATCCTTTGTCACCCTGACGACCAGTACTTTTCTGGTGGGGATCATCGTGGTTGCAGTTATTATTTCTCCTGAACCATGGTATGAAGCAAGGGTCATGATCCCGATATTTGGGATGATCCTGGGTAATTCAATGAACGCAGTGGCGCTGGCCCTGGACAGGATGTACAGTGAAGTCTATGCACATGTTGACGAAGTGGAACAGATGTTGTGTTTCGGCGCGACTCCCTGGGAAGCTTCCCGTATCTATATCCGCAGAGCAGTGGAAGCCGGGATGACCCCTACCATCAATTCTTTAATGGTGGTTGGTCTGGTGAGCTTGCCGGGGATGATGACCGGACAAATACTGGCGGGTATGGACCCGCGGGAAGCAGTCAGGTATCAATTTGTGGTGATGATCATGATTGCAGCAGCTGTTGCGATAACCTGTTTGTTGATCGTAGGGCTTACATATAAGAAAATGTTCAACGATGAAATGGCTTTGGTGGAAAGTATGATCAACAAATAAAAAAATGGAAGCATATGCTTCCATTTTTATTATAATCATATTTAACTTAATTGGGATTTGATCTCTTGCATCTGCTGCGAGCTGGCACTGGCAGCAGGTTTATAAAAACCTTTCTGG
>CAZNPR010000058.1:0-10298 GCA_964574965.1 uncultured Syntrophomonas sp.
TCAAGGGAGAAACCGCGATGGGGTTTACGTTTTAGTGAGGCGTGAGGCGTGAGGGGTTAGGCGAAGAACGGGCCCAAGCGGTTTTAACCATACGGCTTGATGGCTGGTTGGCTAGGGGTTAGGGGCTAGGGGTTAGGCGAAAGTGGAAAGTTAGACAGGAGACTGTTAAACGATAGTAGGGGGCGACGACTCTGTCGCCCCGCTGATTAGCTGAGAATAATGCTAACGCGGTTATCATGTTTATAAGGAACGGGCGACTATTAAGCTCCCGAACCTTAGGGAGCGAGCTTGCGAGCCCATATGATCACGGGTACGTTTGGACAGTGGCGGAGCAGTGGTCAAGTAATAGTCGAGCAATCGTAACGGGGCGCTGATATGTGCCTCTTTTATTGTTTGGCCAGTGCTTTTTATGGCTCAGCCAGCGCCTGGTTCCAACTTTCCACTTTCAACTTTCTACTTTCTCCTCGCCAGTGTCACAGTTGGGCAGCGAAGGACTCGAGGCGGGAGATGGTATGGCGGCGGTCATATTTTTCCTCAGTGTCCTTGAGCAGATGGGTATTCATGTAATCCCAGAAGGCAGACGTCATGTTGCTCTCATTGACAGCAAAAATGACCGAGGGGGAGGTGGTTTTGCCCACCAGGATCCCTACGCCTTCTTTGGCATACAGCATGCTGCCGTCCAGTTGTTTGTCTGCGGTCAATCTAATGTGATAATTTTTATGGGTCTTAAGCAGGCGCACTACATTTTCCAGATGCTCTTTATATTCCTCGGGCGTATAGTATGCCGGTATTCCGCCGGGCATATCAGAGAAACCCATGACGGCATTGCCTTGCTGAACCGTCTCCAGATCCGGCAAGGTAAGTATTTCTGTAAAACAGTGATCCTCCAGCAAAGCGAGAAAGCGGCTGGCTTTTTCTTTTTGATAGGCAAGCATCGATTCAGCCGCAGCGTTTGCAAGATGATCTGTGTGGCGCAAAGCAAGTGGAGCCGGCATAGTGATACTGCTGAGCGTATTGGTTTTTAAAATGGTATGACCTTTCTCAGCCTCGAATTCGGTCAAGGTTTCCAAATAACTTCCGGGATTGAAAGGGTTGAATATTCGCATCAGAGGTCGACAGAGAGTCAGAAAATCATTATACTCGCTATGCAGTGCCTGAATTGCTTCCTGGCAGGTAAAAAGTAAATTGGCGGTATTTTGGATCCCGTCCCGTACCGAAGAAGAAGTGACCGCTGCCGTTTGCGGTGCGATAAATAAAGTTCGCCGGAAAATCCCGTCCCGGGTTTTTGGGCAGTAATAAGGTTCGACGGAACCAGTCATGTAAATCGGTACCCAGCCTTTGATACCCGTCAGCATCTCATCAAAATCACGATTGATGGTGTGGATCATTTTGATCCGGTTACCGTTTTTCAATACCTGAAGCATCAGGGCAGCCCAGCGGGTAAAGTATGCAGGATCTTCGGAAAGCCAGCTAAGATCCTCATTACTGTATAATAATAGGGTTTGCGGGGTTTTATTTTGTATGACCAGCGAAAGAAACTGCAAAACGGCGGTGCGCTTTCCCTCAATGCTAAAAAATATTTCCACATCCTTAAGGGGACTGGGCTCAATCAGGGCTGCTATATCCGAGGTAGCAGGAACCGGTTTTTTGAATTGAAAACGTCCCACTTCTTTAAGAAAATCGTCGATCGAACCTAGATGATCCGGCATTTTTTCCAACAGCCATTGCAAGAGTAGGTTTTCCATTGTTTCCGATTCATGCGGTTTAACATGAGAACTTTTCTTGATGGCTTCAATCAGAGCTGCTATTTGATAATCAGTATTACAAAGACGGGCAAAATACCTGGCCATGGCCGGAATGTATCCGGCGCTTTCCGCCGGGGTACGCACTCCTCGCCGTAGACGGCTTATAAAGGAAGCATCCAGGGAAATATTATGGGCTAGCAGGCTGTTGGTTGTTCGGGTAATGTTCATAAGCAGGTCTAATTTTTCGGCAAAAGTCACTTTCCGTCCCTCCTTATAAAAAATAGTATCATATTATTCTACAAATTATCCATACCTTTGGCACAAATCGTGCCAAAAAATTGGCATTGCCAATTTTGGCACCGGGATATATTTTTGATATTGAATTGCTAGAATAGAAGACAGAGTGAATTAAATAATTGGCAAAACCAAATTAAAAATATGGACACATCGTCCGTTTCATATTGCTAGATATAGAAGTAGAGGTGATTGGATTGACCTTTGAAATCAAGATGAAAGAAGGCTTTTTTAAAACCCAGACCTATTATCTGACTATCGAAACAGGTAAGATCATTCTAACTCCGCAGGATGATAGTGATTCCAGACACCTGGTCATAGAAGAACAGGAACTGAGATCGATCAGCATTACCAGCACCAACATGACACTTGGTGAGCTGGAAATCACCACCCGAGACAACACATATATAGGAAGCTTAACTTCTCATAACGAGCTGGGCGAAATAGCCAAGCATTTCGCCCAGGAATTTGGTGAGAAGTTTGTTTTTCTACGGGGAAATATATGAGCGTTTTGCGATGATAAGGGAATGACCGGAACCAATAATGATAAATGGATAAAGATACATTAGATCGTATACATAAGATAATTTTGATGGGAGGGATATACATACGTATGAATACTATGGCAGCACCAGCACAACCACGCTGGAAAACAACACTGAATATGATCATTAATCCAGGAGAAATCGTCAAGAATCAGATGATAAAGATTCCCTGGCCTTATTCTCTGATGATATCCGGTTTATCATTCACGCTTTTTTTCCTGCAGACCGGGCTGGACATGATGCGAGCTGGACAGACCGGAGTCCCGACTGTGATCCTGATGACCATGCTGGGGCTCTTATACGGCACCGCCGGAATCGCTTTACTGGCTGTGATGGTCTGGGCCCTTTCCCAGGCAGCGGAACGTGGCCTTACCATGGAATGGGCCATATCTACTTTTGCCCTGGGGTATTCGGCAACTTTTGTCTATGCTTTAAGTGGATTGATCTTTTCCCTGGCTTTTGGCTGGAAGACCGCGGTCGCTTTCGGCGTCACCGGGGTATTATGGGCGCTGAGACCCACCATGTACACTATTAAACAGATGTCAGGAGAGCGGATAGCTTTCAGCATCGCCATGACCACTTTGTGTGGCGCCATCCTCCTTGTCGGCTGGGCATTGCTGGGAAGATTCGGCGGTTAGAAAAATGCGGGATGATCAATGAAGAGACAGGAGGAGAAAAACATGGATACTAAATTGGGATATACAGCAGAAGCCGGACCGGACGGGGTCAAATTATGGCCGGCTTATCTGTGTTTTGTAATATTTGGTGTGTTGATGCCTTTCAGCCGGCCGGAATTTAAATTCACGACTTTGATATACTCTCTCATGATTGCCATCGTGGTGGGCTTACTGGCGGTTAATCTGCTGATCATAGCATTCAATAGCGGCAATGCAGATGTCCGGCAGGCAGACGGAGGGTTTGCCCGGGAAGCGGTAGGCACTGGCATGTTGTTTATGATTCCTTTTGCCGTATTAGCCATACTGGCTTTGGCCATATTAGGGTGGAATGCGGTGATGCCTTTTGCTTCAGCGGCAATCACCACGGCTGCTGCCACAGCAGGGACTGAAGCTATGAAAAGAGGCGCCCAGGGGTTGAAAAATGTAATGATCCCTACCCTGGTGGCCATGGTGCTATCGACAGTATGGATGATGCTGACCGGCATTATGCCATAAGCAACAGGAGGTGAAAAGCTTGTCGATTCTATATTTAGCTACCAGACTCAAACACATAAGAAGGTCTTTTATAACCATCTTAATGACAACATTTATTTTGATGATTAGTATAGCTTTACCTCAAGATGCTTTGGCTGCGGCAGTTGGGGATGTAATTACCCAGGTAGCTCAGGCTAATTATTCTTCACCGGATTTTGAATTTGGAACAGAACCTGCGACCGGACTAGGTATCAAAATGCATGCCGGATACGGCGGATATGCAAACGGATATGGAGGAGTGACGGTTTTAGGACCGACTGATAGTGCAGGAATGCAGAAACTGCTTGATTATGTTGATAGTCAAACCAATCACACCAGTATTGACACCAATAAGATGAAAGGTTGTGAAGTAAGGAAATACACCATGTCTGACGGTGCTGGGGTAGGAGTGATACTGCCGGATTATTTCGTGACAGTTGAGTTCTATGAAACTGGCAACAGCAATGCAGCCGATATCCAAACTGCTTTAGAAATTGCCCAACAGACACTGGATGGGCTTGAGAACGCCGGCCTCTTAAGTCAGCCGGCTCCTGACATTGAAAAACCATCGGAACAGCAACCACCAGATTCTCCTGCCACCGGAACTTCCGTGCATGCAACGGCAGAGCCTTTGGAGGAGCCGGTACGTGTGGCAGATACCACCAATATCATGGCTGTTTATAACGGGCCTACGGTTCCCACAACTTTCAGCGTCAATAGTCCTCATTTGGTGACCGAGATACACGACTATCACTGGAACGATGCCCAGGGCACAGCCCCTGGCACCATAGGCTTACAGGACCAAAACGGGAAAATGTATGGCCCCTGGCAGGCGGTAGGAACACCGGGGCAAGGCGGAGTGCCCAATGCCAACTGGTACGTTTATCCCAATATCGTCATTCCAGCCGGGACTTATACGATCATCGATTCAGATCCTGCTACCTGGTCACAAAATGGAGATTCCGGCGGAAAAGGGATGTCATATGTGCTGGCAACCCCGCATTTTGAAACCACCGGAACGGCTCCCGGAGATGCAGGGACGCCGGGATCTTATCCGCCCGGGCACAGCCACAGTCCGGCCGGAGTTGGTTCGGTGGGCAGTATACCCGGACCATCCAATACTACTGAAGCGGTGACAGGTGTGGTCGTACCTGGATTGATCGCGACAGCCCTGGGAGCTTTAGGCGGCCTGGGAGGTGGAGGATTCATCCCGCCCGCGGGTGGAACACCCATGTATCCTGCTGGCGGAGGATCTATGCCCGGAGCTGGAGGAACTACCGGAACCGGGGGAGGCGCACCCGGGATGGCACAGGCCACCATCCAGTTTGGCCGCCGGGGCAAAGAAGAAATCCTGATCGATACCACGGAGATGCATCCTGGGACTGCAGTCCAGGGAACCCCGGCAGATCAGGGGATCTATATCGAGACGGAACGCCAAGCCGGTCTGTTTGTGCAGCCGGAGCCTTTCATCAGTGATCCGGGGCCGGAGATATTTATCGATACCATCGATATGAATCAGCAGGCCATAGATATCCGGGAAGCAGGAGGAGAAACGAGCATCCTGATAGACACCGTCGATATGTTTGAAAGCCCGGGCGCAGGAAGTGATGGCAGCCGGGATATCTTGATCGAGACAGCGGACGAGGCCGGCCTGTTCGTACAGCCAGAACCACTGATCAGCGATCCGGGACCGGAGATCTTTATCGATACTATTGATATGAATGAGCAAGCGATCGATATAAGGGAAACAGGGGGAGAAACAGGTATCCATATTGATACGGCAGATATGTTCGAAGGACCGGCTGGTTCAGGAGCAGCGGGTGATCAGGGGATATTCATTGAAACGGAAGACGAAGCAGCTCTGTTTGTAAAAGGCACTGCAGACCGGGAGATGGAAGCCGGACAAATGAAACCGCAGGCGTTTAGTGCCCGGGAAGGAGAAGCAGGAGGAGAGCACTTTGCCGCAGCGGGAAGTAGTGAAGGAGCTCCAACCGCGGACCAAAAGGAAAAATTGTATACGGACTCAGGCGATGTGGAAGTCATTCGTGACTCCAGTTCCCTGGAAGACAGCGCCGGGACAGAAACGGCTCCCGGACACGAGGGAGCCTATGACCAGAACGGATATGATGCCCAGGGTTATGACCGGGAAGGCTTCAATCAAGCCGGGTATGATCGTGAGGGATACAACCGTGATGGGTTCAATGAGACTGGCTACAATAGTGAGGGCTTTGACAAAGAAGGATTCGATCAGACTGGTTTTGATGCTGAAGGCTTTGACAAAGAAGGCTATAACCAGGAAGGCTTTAATAAGGAAGGTTATGACAAGGCCGGTTATGATAAAGAAGGATTTGACAGCGAAGGACGGAACAGTTCGGATTATGACCGGGATGGCTATAATTCGCAAGGATATGATCAGGATGGTTTCGATAAAAACGGCTTTGACAAAGATGGATTCAACAAAGATGGATTTAATGCACAAGGTTTTGACCGGGATGGTTTTGATGCCAAGGGTTTCGATGCGGAAGGCTTTGATAGAGCCGGTTTTGATACAGACGGTTTCGACAAAGCTGGCTTTAACCAAGAAGGTTTCAACCGGGAAGGATTTGATCAGGCAGGCTTTGACAAAGAAGGCTTCGATAAGACCGGTTATGATTCTGAAGGCTTTAACCGGCAGGGATATAACCAGGAAGGCTATGACCGTGAAGGCTTCAACCAATCAGGGTTCGATGCCGAAGGTTATGACCGGCAGGGCTTTAATCAGGCAGGTTTTGACAAAGAAGGTTTCAACAAAGAGGGCTTAGATAAAGAAGGCTTCAACCGGCAGGGCTTTGACAAGGAAGGCTTTGATAAAAACGGATTCAATGCCGAAGGGTATGATAAGGAAGGCTTCAACCAGGCGGGCTTTGATAAAACTGGTTATGACCGCGAAGGCTTTGATAAAGCCGGTTTTGACCAGGAAGGATTCAATAAAGCCGGGTTCGATGCGGAAGGCTATGACCGGGAGGGCTTTAATCAGGCGGGCTTTGACCAGGAAGGATTCGATCGTCAGGGCTTCGATAAGCAAGGACTGGACCGAGAAGGCTTTAACAAAGCCGGATTCGATACGGAAGGCTATGACCGCGAGGGCTTCAATAAAGAAGGCTTCGACCGGGAAGGATACGGGCGCAATGGATTTGACCCGGAAGGTTTTGATCGGGAAGGCTATGACGTAAATGGTTATGACCGCCAGGGATTTAACCGCAGCGGTTTTGATGCCAGGGGGTATGATAAACAGGGTTTTGACAAGGAAGGTTTCAACAAGGACGGATGGGACCAGGAAGGTTATGACCGGAACGGTTTTGACCAGAATGGCTGGGACCGCGAAGGCTACGATAAAAATGGTTATGATGCTGATGGTTACGACCGGGATGGATATAACCGGGAAGGCCAGTCCCAGGAAGGTTATGATGCAGATGGTTATGACAAAAAAGGCTTTAATGAGCACGGCTTTGATCGGGATGGTTATGACCGGGAAGGTTTCAATTTCGAAGGATATAACCGCAGCGGCCGCGACCCATGGGGCTTTGATAAACAGGGGTATGGCAAGGATGGTTATCACTGGAGCGGTTATAATGCCGACGGCTATGACCGGGCAGGGATGCATTGGACTGAAAACCCTTACGAAGCAGGCAGCCCATTTGATGTAGATAGCCGTAACCCCTTTGATGGCGGAATAGTTGATTTAGGTGGGCAAAAAGAAGCCTGGAAACCGACCAAACCAGCCCTGGGAGAACCGTATCATCGGACTGTGGAAAAATACGGTGCCAAGCCCTGGGATGATGTGATTACCAAACCGGAACCGGAAAAACCAAGTGTTTCGGTTCCTGAGGACACTGGGGTGATCGGGCCGGAAGATCCTATGAACACCCTGAAGAATCATGATATTGGAGAAGGAAGTGAAGTGGCACCCGAGGGGCAGCCCGGCAGCATCCCGATTCCGGAAGAAGATATCCCCGAAACTGGAAGGATACCTGAGGATATGATCCCCGGAGAAGGGGAGATCCCACAGGACACGATTCCTGACATGCCGCCGGTTTCAGGACCACAGCATGGTGATACGATCACCCTGCCCGGTAAAGACGGCCGCGATTACGTTTTAGATTACAATGCTGAAACCGGGGAATGGGAGAATATCTTGACCGGCGGCAAGATCCGCAATGAAGATCTGGACTCCTATATCAATGACTTTAATAAATGGCAGGATCAAGTAGCTGATGATAAGAAATGGTCAGCTGCTGAGCTGGAGAAGATGGCCAGACGCGAGGATGCGACCAGCAAAGCCATAGACAAACACATGGAAGACTGGCGCAAACTGGAGCAAATGCAAAAGGCTGCTGATAAATATGAAATCGGAACTCCGGGCGGTCCCGGTGATGTAGATAAGGCGATCCAGGGCCTTAAGGATGACATGCTGGCCGGCAAAGAGCTGGATCAGGAAAAAATGGACAAAATCCGCGGGGTCATCGACAATCGAATTCTGGGCAAAACCACAGCCGATACCGGAGAACGATGGGAAGAGGATTGGGTCAAAAACGTGGGCTGGGCTCTGGAAGCCAACGCAGCCACCGCCAAAGAAGTAGTTACCGGCGAGAAGGCCGATGGCAGTACTTCTTGGCTGGGCATGGGGGCAAGACTTATGATCATGGGGGCTACCGGCGGACTGGCCGGCGGCGCGAGCCTTACTTACGTGACCCTGGACGGGGCTATGAATGTGGCGGAAGCCATGTACCGCATCAAGGATGAGATCGATAAAGGTGGATCTGATTTCAGAGCAGTTTCTAAAGCAGTTGGATTATTTGTCCTGGGAGAGCAAATGGGATGGCTGGCAGGTGAAGCCGGCGGTAGATTTATGGGAGAGATGATGGAAAGATTCCCCGCCTTTACAAATAAAGCAGCTGATCTGATCGAGTCATTATTGCTAAAGGGCGCTTCAAAAAATCAAATGTGGAGCAAAGCCCTGGGCATGGTCTCTAAGGATTCCGCTGAAGAATCCATTGACCAGATCAATAAACGCCTGGTGGATATTGGCGGTGACCAGGCGGCCAAGGAGATCATCGATAGTGCCAGAACGGATTATGGCATGAAATCAGTGGCAGATTCATTCGATGACGTCACCGAAGGTGCTGCTAAAACAGTAACTGGAACGACTGGAGATATGGCTGGCGTGCCAACAAAATCTGCCGGCGATGGCTGGTCTGATGTGGGTGAAAGCGGAGGTAAAACAGCTGCCGCCGATAATTTGGGAGCCAGAGGAGGCAGAGCCCCATCCGGAGGTGATGATATAACTGGCGGTACTGGAAAAACTGCTTCCAGCACCACAGACGACATAGTAGGAGGAACGGGTAAAGCAACCTCCAGCACCAGCGACGATGTAACCAAAAGCCCTGGCAAAGCAGCAGTGCAAACAGATGCTGATGGAATTCCTGGTGCCGGCAAGGCAGCAACACAAAAGGACGCTGATGGAGTTCCGGGATCCAGACAAGCCGGAGAGGATTTCAGCGGCGCACCAACTAAGTCTTCCGCAGCAGGGGGAGACGGACCGGGTGAACCACCGGATGGAAGACCGTCGGGTGGCGGAGACGACATGCCGGGTGAACCGGATCATCTGCCCCTGAATCGTGGTGGCAGGACTCCTGATGAAGTTCTGGCAGATCCGGCTGCACTCAACAGGGCAGAAAGAACCGTGCAGGAGAACATAAAAGAATTTGATAACCTGCCCCCCTCCAGACGAGAGGAATTAATCAGGGAGCAAGCAATTTATGATGAATATAAGATACAGGCTGAGGAAAGAGTCTGGAACCTGTCAGAAAAAGTGCAGCGGGGAGAACCATTGACGGTGGAAGAGATCATGGAAATGAAATCCGACCCGGCTACCATGAGAACACTGAAAAGCATTCAGGAAACGGATGGTTTGGGAAGCCAACTGACACCGCAGGAAGCCCGTGGCATACAGATGGAATTCAATCGTTCGATGGATGAAAATATACATCAACCTTCCTATGGGGCGGTGGAAGATCACCTGCGGACCAGGTATCCTCAGAATGGCCCCGGCGAAGTACGGTGCAGAACAGTGCGCACACCAGGTACTGAGCCGGATCCATGGAATGTAAATACAGACAACGACGTGATTGCTGAGAGACTGGTGCATGGTACTAATGGGCCTGAATGGGTGGAGGTTCCCAAAACCGAGTGGGAAGACACTTATTATAAGTCTTTTGCGGAAAACTCAGGTTTCAGCGTTGATGAGGCCAGCAGAAGGTTCCCGCAAACTGATTGGGCAAATATGGATGATGCAACACGCTTCCAGCAATGGGCCAAACATCATGAAGAAGCCGCCATGGATCAATTTGATCTGTCCGCCGGCCGTGACTTCAGCGACCAGCGAACCTGGCATATACCGGATGGCGACCAGCCCGGCAGACCGATGATCGAACTGACGCAGGACGAGATCGACCGCGGGGTAGACTTTGTTACGATCGACGGCC
>CAZNPR010000059.1:0-9962 GCA_964574965.1 uncultured Syntrophomonas sp.
GTTTTCCTTTTAACATATCACTCAAAGATTTGAGGGGCCGGTTGCCAGGTCCGGTTACCGGCCTGCCGCGGCGGCCATTATCCACCAGGGCATCCACTGCTTCCTGCAACATTCTTTTTTCGTTACGGACTATGATATCCGGTGCCCCCAGATCCAACAATCTCTTCAGCCGATTGTTGCGGTTGATCACCCGGCGGTACAGATCATTGAGATCAGAGGTAGCAAAACGACCTCCATCCAGCTGTACCATAGGTCTCAATTCAGGAGGGATGACCGGCAGCACATCTAATATGATCCATTCGGGGTCATTGTTGGATAACCGGAATGATTCGACCACTTCCAGTCGTTTGATGGCCCGGCTTTTTCTTTGCCCGGTGGTGGTGGCAATTTCCTCTTTTAACTCAACCGACATTGTTTCCAGATCGGTTTCCTGTAATAATACTTTAACCGCTTCAGCACCAATCCCGGCATAAAAACTATCCCCGAATCTTTCGCGGCTTTCCCGGTATTCCCTCTCATTTAACAGCTGTTTTTTCAATAAAGGCGTGTCACCTGGATCCAGGACGATATAGTTCACAAAATAGATTACTTTTTCCAAGACTTTAGGAGACATGTCCAGCAACAAACCCATCCTGCTGGGTATGCCTTTGAGATACCATATATGACAGACCGGAGCTGCCAATTCAATATGCCCCATTCTTTCCCGCCGTACTTTGGAGGTGGTGACTTCTACCCCACAGCGGTCACAAACGATTCCTCTGTGGCGAACCCTTTTATATTTGCCGCAATGGCATTCCCAATCTTTTACAGGTCCAAAGATTTTTTCACAGAACAGTCCTTCTTTTTCAGGTCTTAAGGTTCGATAGTTAATGGTTTCAGGTTTCTTTACCTCGCCGCTGCTCCATGATCTTATTTGCTCCGGAGAAGCAAGGGATATTTTGATCCGGTCAAAATTGTTGACATCTAACAAATCATTCTCTCCCTTCCAGAAGAATTTTATCGCTTAGTGACATTGATTCATTAATCATCATGCTCTTCACTGCCAAATTCATCATCCAATGCATCATCAATATCTATATCAGCGTCAATGTCATAGTCGTCCAATTCATCCTGCTCCTCATCTTCTTCAATATTATCTTCGCTGATGCTGGTACTGCCAATGGCCGTGGCCGGTAATTCCAACCCCAGTTCTCTGGCTTTCTCCCGTTCGTTTATGTCGTAATCGATGTCTTTGATGATGACCTCTTTTTCTTCAGCGGACAGGACGCGAACATTTAAAGCCAGGCTCTGCAGTTCTTTGATCAGCACTTTAAAACCTTCCGGCACTCCAGGTTCAGGAATGTTTTCACCTTTGACAATGGATTCATAGGTTTTTAAACGGCCCACTACGTCATCTGATTTGACCGTTAAGATTTCCTGCAGGGTATAGGAAGCTCCGTATGCTTCCAGGGCCCATACTTCCATCTCTCCAAAACGCTGGCCGCCAAATTGTGCTTTTCCTCCCAAGGGCTGTTGGGTGACCAGCGAATAAGGTCCAATCGAACGGGCGTGGATTTTATCGTCGACCAAATGCGCCAGCTTCAGCATATATACATAACCGACCGTTACTTCGTGATCAAATAACTCACCTGTACGTCCGTCGTATAATTTAGTCTTACCGTTCAATCCCAGTCCGATTGCCTTTCCGGCTGGACTTTCAGCAGCTTCTTTTATTTTTTCGAATACCTCTTCTTCGCTGGCACCGTCAAAAACCGGCGTAGCTATATTCATGCCCAGTGTTTTAGCCGCCCATCCCATGTGGCATTCCAGGATTTGTCCAATATTCATACGGGAAGGAACCCCCAAAGGATTGAGTACGATCTGTACCGGAGTACCGTCTTCTAAAAAGGGCATATCTTCTTCCGGCAGAATACGTGAAATAACACCTTTATTACCATGACGTCCAGCCATTTTATCGCCCTCAGAGATTTTACGTTTTTGAGCAATATAAACACGCACCAGTTGGTTCACCCCTGGCGGCAGTTCATCTCCGTTTTCCCGGGAAAAGCGTTTTACTGCTACGATTTTCCCCGCTTCTCCATGGGGAACTCTCAAGGAAGAATCCCTAACTTCGCGGGCCTTTTCGCCGAATATAGCCCGCAGCAGTCTTTCTTCCGGAGTAAGCTCTGTTTCACCTTTCGGGGTGACTTTTCCCACTAAAATATCATCCGGTCTCACCTCGGCTCCAACACGGATCACGCCTTGATCGTCGAGGTTTTTCAGCATATCTTCAGATACATTGGGTATATCACGGGTTATTTCCTCCGGCCCCAACTTGGTATCACGAGCTTCACATTCGTATTCTTCAATATGGATAGAGGTAAAGACATCTTCTTTTACCAATCGCTCAGATATCAATATGGCATCCTCATAGTTATATCCTTCCCAGGGCATGAAAGCGACCAGTACGTTTCGGCCTAGTGCCAGTTCGCCATTATCGGTACTGGGTCCGTCAGCGATTATGGTATCTGCTTCTATTCTTTCCCCGCTTCTGACGATGGGCCGCTGATTATAACAGGTCCCCTGGTTGGAACGGATAAATTTGAGCAAAGGATACTCGTCCTCTTCTCCCTCATCCGTACGGATAACGATTTTAGACGCACTGACTTTGCTTACAGTGCCTGCTCTTTTGTTTACCACTACCGCTCCGGAATCCTTGGCAGATTTATATTCCAAACCGGTTCCTACGATCGGCGCATTAGTTTTGATAAGCGGAACCGCCTGCCTTTGCATGTTAGCTCCCATCAGCGCCCGGTTGGCATCATCATTTTCCAGAAACGGGATCAGGGAAGTAGCCACACTAAAGACCTGCTTGGGAGATACGTCCATGTAATCTGCCTCATGGATACTGACTTCTTTTATTTCCTCAGCGTAACGAGCCTCGACCAGATCATTGACAAAGTAGCCATCATCATCTAACAGCGAGTTGGCCTGAGCTACTGTATATTCATCTTCTTCATCCGCTGACATATAATAAATCTCATCCAGGACCCGTCCGTTTTTGGTATCTACCTTGCGGTAGGGGGTCTCAATGAAGCCAAAATCATTTACTTTTCCAAAAGTAGCCAGCGAACCGATCAAACCAATGTTGGGACCTTCAGGTGTTTCAATCGGACAGATCCGGCCATAATGAGAGTGGTGAACGTCACGGACCTGGAATCCTGCCCGTTCGCGGGTCAATCCGCCGGGTCCCAAGGCACTCAACCGTCGTTTGTTGGTAAGCTCTGCCAAGGGGTTGGTCTGGTCCATAAACTGTGATAGCTGGGAACTGCCAAAGAATTCTTTGACCGCAGCAGTTATAGGACGGATATTGATCAATACCTGGGGAGTTAAGGTTTCCACGTCGTGAATACTCATTCTCTCCCTTACTACTCTTTCCATTCTTACCAGACCGGTGCGGAATTGATTTTGGAGCAGTTCCCCGATCGAGCGTAGTCGCCGGTTGCCCAAATGGTCGATGACATCCGTCCTGCCTTCTCCGTTGATCAGTTTCAACAGGTAGGAAATGGTGGCAGTAATATCCTCTATGGTCAAATTTCGAATTTCCGGCGGTATTTTTAGTCCCAGTTTTTTATTTACTTTATATCTTCCTACCTGGGCCATGTCATAACGACGGGGGTCAAAAAACAAGTTTTTAAGCAGCTGTTCCGCCGCATCTTCGGTGGCTAATTCTCCAGGCCGAAGCCTTTTATAGAACTCGATCAAAGCTTCTTTCTTATTGGAAGTAGGATCTTTTTCCAAGGTTTTTTGGATCGTTTCATCATTCCCAAACTGGGCCAGGATATCTTCGTTGGTTGGAAAAGCGATACACCTTAAGAGTACTGTTACCGGGATTTTACGGGTTTTATCGATCCGGGTATAAATTAAACCGGCACTATCCATTTCCAGTTCAAACCAGGCCCCTCGGTTAGGAATGACCGTAGCCCCGAACAATTTCTTGCCAGCTACATCAAAACGCTCATTAAAGTAGACACCGGGCGATTTGACCAACTGGCTGACTACCACCCGTTCTGCGCCATTGATGATGAAAGTACCGTTTTCAGTCATTAATGGCAAGTCACCCATGTAGACTTCCGATTCTTTGATTTCCCCATTTTCTTTATCGGTCAGTCTGACTTTCAGTTTTAAGGGAGCCTGATAACTCACGTCACGCTCCTTGCATTCCAGAACAGAATACTTGGGTGTGCCCAGGCTGTAATCGATGAAATCAAGCGACAGGTTTTCTGTAAAATCACTGATCGGGAAAACTTCCTGCAGGGCTTCTCTCAGTCCTTTGGCGAGAAACCATTCGTAGGAGCTTAATTGAACTTGAATAAGATTTGGTAATTCAATTGGTTCTTTGATCCGGGAATAATTGAGTCTTTGAACTTTTCCATATTGTTCGATGTGAGCCAATTTAATGTTCACCCCTTTTATTTATTCGCAAAAGAGTGAAAAGCAAGGCCTAACCTCAAACCTCGCTTTCATATACAAACTCCTCATTACCAGCGCATTTGTTTAAAATACTGCCATTTTCACTATAATGGCAATTATTAATATTATCACAAGACTCTGGGAGGGTCAAGGAAAAATCTAGCTTTTTTTATAAATTTTTTAATCCCGCCTCAGATCCAACTGCTCTCTTCATTGTTATCATCCTGGTCTTTATCTTTGTCCTGCAATATTTCAAGTTCAATGTTTTCCAGTGAATATTCCGCTTCCATTAATTGCTCGATCTTCTTCATGCGCCGCATGTATACGATCCCTATGATAATCAGTCCCAGTAAAAACCCGGTGATTCCTATCAGAAGTCCTTCAAAAGTAACAGCCTGCAACATCACTTCGCCTTCGGTCAAAGCTTCTATCCTATCCATTTCCCATGCAGTTGACATTTCACTGATCCGGTTACCGCTGGAGGCGGAAATATAACCGGGCATGGAAATAACAATACTGATCCCCTGCATACCTTTAAGCTGGGAAAATACACTGCCGGCAGGCGCTTCATCAGCTGTTGCCAACAGAGAGGTTTTATGCCAGAGGAAAAAATTTCTCGTTTGCACCTTTATAGGCAGCTTGTCAGTTAATGTATTATAGGCGGCCCAGTCATCTACTGTCCTGGTAAGAATCGTTGTGTCTCCATTTACGGTTTTTTCCCATGCGGATGTACCCATGATTGTTTCATTTTTATTGATCGTAACGGTTTCCTGGATCGTGTGATCATCATACGCCTTTATTTCCCATTGTACAGCATTGTTGTTCCCAGCTTGCCCGTACAGCGGACTGAAAATAATTGCCCAAAGCAAAACCATCACAACCCCCGCAGTTCGCTTGGTAATCATCATCATCTCCCCCCTTGATGGATTTTAAACCTAAATAGAGATTATAACATAAAGTCCATAAAAACAACAAAAAAGTTCTGTATTTATAAAATACAGAACTTTAGAAATCCTCTGTTTTTTGAGCTGCGCTGGTGTGCACCAGCTCGTCTCTGACTTGAAACCTGCTATTTAACTTCTACGCTGGCGCCGGCTTCTTCGAGTTTCGCTTTGATATCAGCTGCTTCTTCTTTGGTGATCTTCTCTTTGACCGGGTTCGGTGCTTCGTCAACCAGAGCTTTGGCTTCTTTCAGACCCAGACCGGTCAGTTCACGAACAACTTTGATAACATTGATTTTCTTGTCACCAGACGAAGTGAGGATAACATCAAACTCGGTCTGCTCTTCAACCGCTTCTGCTGCAGCTGCTGCCGGTGCTGCTACAGCTGCGGGTGCAGCTGCACTTACACCGAACTCTTCTTCCAGAGCCTTTACCAGCTCTGATAATTCCAATACGGTCAATCCTTTTACTATTTCAATTACTTCCTGTACTTTACTCATATTTATTACCTCCCAAAATTATTTTTTTAACTGGCCTGTTTCTGTTCTCTGATTTGATCCAGCACTCTGGCTAAACCTGATAGATTAGCGCTAAGCACGTATACAAAACTGGTGATCGGTGCCTGCATGGTCCCAAGAACCTGAGCAACCAGCACTTCGCGGGGCGGCAGCTCTGCCAGCGCTTTTATTTTATCCGCACTGACCATCTGACCTTCAAGAATTCCGACTTTTACTTCCAGTTTCTTATATTTGGTTATAAAATCAAAAACGGTTTTGGCCGGGCCTACGGGATCTTCATTGCTGAACACTACTGCATTGGGACCTTCAATGTGTGGGATCAATTCTGCATAACCAGTGTTCTTCAAAGCAAATTCGGTCATGGTGTTGGTCACGACCTTGTAGCTCACGCCAGGGACTCTGAGTCTGTTCCTCAGATCAGTCATCTCCGCTACGGTCAAACCGCGGTAATCGGTAAAGATAACCAATTTGGCGTCTTTTAACCTCTGTTCAGTCTCTTTAACAACCTGCTTTTTCGCTTCTATATTGGGCATTGTTTCACCCCCTTTTATCAACCTTGGAGACGATGGCTCAAATCAAAAAACCTCTGCAGGGAACCTGCAGAGGTATAAACATGCGTATAATAAAGTATCATGAATAACCTCAGCAGGCGAACTTTCGTTCATTATGGCTTTGGCCACCGGCTTTCTACAGTCAGTATTTTCTTTTTTAGCTTACAATTCATTATTTTACTTGTTTGCTGCCATGATTACAAGTGGGTTGATCCTGATTCCCGGGCTCATGGTGGAGCATACACTGACCGACCTCATATAGGTTCCTTTGGCAGCAGCCGGTTTCGCTTTAATAAGAGCGCCGGCAAAAACGTTCAGATTTTCCTGTAATTTTTCTATATCAAAAGATACCCTGCCAATCGGTGCGTGAATGATCGAATTTTTATCCACACGATATTCGATTCTTCCTGCTTTTAATTCGTTAATGGTTCTTTCAATATCAAAAGTTACAGTTCCGGCTTTAGGATTCGGCATTAATCCGCGGGGGCCTAAAATTTTACCAAGCTTACCGACTACGCCCATCATGTCAGGAGTAGCAACAGCGATATCAAAATCGAACCAACCGCCCTGAATCTTTTCCACCAGTTCTTCTCCGCCGACAATATCTGCTCCGGCAGTTTCCGCTTCCTTAACTTTTTCCCCTTTGGCAAATACCAGCACTTTTCTGGTTTTACCGGTTCCATGTGGTAAGCTTACAGTGCCTCTTACCTGTTGGTCTGCATGACGCGGGTCAACACCCAGTTTAACATGCACTTCCACTGTTTCATCAAATTTAGCGGTTGAGATCTCTTTAATAAGGCTCAGTGCTTCCGATGGATCATACAGCTTGGTGCGGTCGATTCTGGTTGCCGCTCCCTTATATGCCTTGCTTCTTTTCATTTAAATATACCTCCTCGTGGTTATGGCGGAATGTTTCCTCCCACATATTTAAAACCATTAGTCTACTACTTCAATGCCCATACTGCGAGCGGTGCCTTCGATCATTCTCACTGCTGCATCAAGATCTGCTGCATTGAGGTCATCTTTTTTGATCTCGGCGATTTCCATCAGCTTAGCCCGTTGGATCTTTGCCACTTTTTTCTTGTTGGGTTCCCCGGAACCTTTAGGCACATTCGCTGCTTTTTTCAATAAGTCGGACGCCGGGGGTGACTTTAATTCAAAGGAAAATGATCTGTCTGCATAAACGGTTATCTCTACTGGAACTATGTATCCAGTCTGATTCGCTGTTCTTGCATTGTATTCTTTACAAAAACCCATTATATTCACACCATGTTGTCCTAAAGCAGGTCCAACCGGTGGTGCCGGCGTAGCTTTTCCGGCTTGTATTTGTAATGATACTTTGCCGATTACTTTCTTGGCCACATTTTCACCTCCTATAATTTATCTATTTGCTCATAATCCAGTTCCACAGGTGTTTCCCTGCCAAACATAGAAATTGCTACTCTCACTTTACCGCGGTCAGGCAGCAACTCTTTGACCACTCCTTCAAAGTTAGCAAAAGGACCGCTGTTGACACGGACATTCTCTCCTATATCTATATCAAGGATCTTTGGCTTGCTGTCCATCAATCCCATTTGCCGCAGAATCTTATGGATCTCTTCCGTCTGTAGAGGGATCGGTTTGGTGCCGCTACCCACAAATCCTGTTACTCCAGGGGTATGCCGTACAACATACCAAGAATCATCGTCCATCACCATATTTACAATAACATAACCGGGAAAAACTCGTTTGGTGGTAACTTTTCTCTTCCCGCTTTTGTATTCTACTTCCTGTTCTTCAGGTATGATGACATCGAAGACCTTATCCTGCATATTCATGGATTCAACCCTTTTAGACAGGTCAACTTTTATTTTGTTTTCATAACCGGAATAGGTATGCACAACATACCAATCGCCTTTGATAACTGGCTGATTTTCCTCGCCTTCTACATTCTGTTCCAATTGCTGATCAGTAATTGGAACCACCTCCTCCGTTTAAGCAGCAGCATTAAAAAGCAGCTTCAGTAAAGATGAAAGACCCCAATCGAAAAGATAAATTATGGTCGCAACCAGGGCTACCGCTAATATTACTACCCCAGTATAAGCCATCATTTGCTGCCGGCCAGGCCAGTGTACTTTCTTCAGTTCCTTATAAACACTGATGAAATACTCCCTGACATACTCAAATCGGTCTTTAATGGTTACCTGCTTTTTGGCTGGTGAGTTGCTCTTGGTCATATTGTTCACATCCCTGACATTACTTAATCTCTTTATGGATCGTATGGGCGTTGCAGAATTTGCAGTGCTTGCGCAGTTCAATCTTTTCAGTATTTTTTTTCTTATCTTTCGTAGTTGTATAATTGCGTTGTTTGCATTCTGTACACGCTAAAGTGACGCCTACTCTCATGACTACACCTCCGTCCTGTGGACAAAAATCCTAGACTACTCTATCACAAGGTTAGTGTCTGTGTCAATAATTGATACCCGGTGCCGCTAAAGATAGGTCAGCAGGAAACTTCCATTTTCCTGCTGACGGGTACTTATACCATATTATTAACGCAAATTACCCTTTGGTAGCTGTAACAACTCCTGAACCTACTGTTCTGCCGCCTTCGCGGATCGCAAATCTCAGTCCTTCTTCCAATGCGATCGGCGTGATCAGCTCGATGGACATCGTGATGTTGTCTCCTGGCATTACCATCTCTACTCCCTCGGGCAGCTGCAGTATGCCGGTCACATCTGTCGTACGAAAATAAAACTGCGGACGGTATCCTCCAAAGAACGGGGTGTGTCTTCCGCCTTCTTCTTTGGTCAGTACGTATACTTCGGCGTCAAATTTGGTCAGCGGTTTGATGCTTCCCGGTTTCGCCAATACCATTCCTCTTTCTACTTCTTTCCGGTCTACTCCTCTTAACAGCGTCCCGATGTTGTCTCCGGTCTCTGCATAGTCAAGCAGTTTGCGGAACATCTCTACGCCTGTACATATTGTCTTTCTCGTTGCTTCTCTCATCCCTACGATCTCTACTTCGTCTCCTACCTTGACCTGCCCTCTTTCTACTCTCCCGGTGGTCACTGTTCCTCTTCCGGTTATGGTGAATACATCTTCGATCGGCATTAAAAACGGCTTGTCAACCGCTCTCTCCGGCAGCGGAATGTAGCTGTCCACTGCATCCATCAGTTCCCATATGTGGCCGCACCATTCGCAGTCTCTGCTTCCGCATCCGCATTCCAGCGCTTTTAATCCTGACCCTTTTATTACTGGTATATCGTCTCCGGGAAATTCATAGGTGCTTAACAGCTCTCTGATTTCCATTTCTACCAGTTCTAACAGTTCGTCATCATCTACCATGTCGATCTTGTTCATAAATACCACCATGTATGGTACGCCTACCTGCCTCGACAAGACTATATGCTCTCTGGTCTGGGGCATCGGGCCATCGGCTGCTGATACTACCAGAATTGATCCATCCATCTGCGCTGCTCCGGTGATCATATTCTTTATGTAGTCTGCATGTCCTGGGC
>CAZNPR010000060.1:0-9832 GCA_964574965.1 uncultured Syntrophomonas sp.
GATGGTGCCGGTCAGGTATTATCCAGTTATCCTTATAACGGAACCACCCATTATGCCAAGGGAGCGCTGCTCTCCACGCTGCTAACAGATGCCGGTGCGGGAACCAATATTAAGGTTACGGTCATTACCAGCGATGGTTATACCAAGGCATCCTATCAAGATATTCCCTATGCAGATCTCGCAGCCCAAAATTATTTCGTGGCTTATGATGTGGGCGAAGGCACGGAGACCTTAAGCAAGATCGCAGATGTTGATGGAAATGGAGTGACTGCTTCCTTTCGTATCTATCGTAATTTGGATGCCGGAGCGGATGGCAATAAGGATAATCGCATCAAAGGTGTGACCGGAATTGTGGTCAGTCCGGCCGGTGGAGGCGGAGAGGTTCCCGGGGAATACGACCTGACCATCGACGGATCAGGGGTCAACAATACTGTACAATATAGCCTGGAACAATTGAAAACCGCTGCGGCTCCTTATGTGGTGACCAAGAGCTATAATTGGCTAAATAGTCTTAAATACACCGGTAGTGATTCCTTCAAAGGGATCTATATAGAAGACCTGCTTGCTAATATTGTGGGCTTGCGATCCAATGCCCGGAGCATTACGGTAACTGCAGGTGACGGTTACTACCGTGAGTTTAATCTGGACAGCGCGGACCTGGGAGTTTACTGGTCTGATATTCAGGGCAATCAGATCATGCTGGCCTGGGAAAGAAACGGAAGCCCTTGTGATTTGCAACTGGTTGTTGGTCAGACCGGGACCGACCATGTAAATAAACCGATGTGGGTAAGCGATATCGTGTCGATTACAGTAAATGCTTCCTCGGTTACTCCCGGCGGCGGAACGCCAGGTGGTTATGAAGTCAAAGACGAATCTGATGGTGCAGGTATTACTCTTGAGCCAAAGGTAACGGTAACGGGTGATACCGCAAGTGCCAGTGCTGATCTTGCTGATATCAAAAAAGCTATGGAAGAACTGAAAAAACAGCAAGTTGAAGGTGAAACACCGGTGCTTAAAATCGATATGGTGAGTGATGCTGCCGGCGGGCAGATCAAAAATACTGAAGTAACTTTGCCGGCAGATGTAGTAAAAGCCCTCGTTGCAGCAGGGTTGGCGGTCAACATCAAGACCGACCTGGGAGACATGCTGGTGAGCCCGGAAGTCCTGCAGCAAATGGCGGCCGGTAAAGAAGAAGCGAGCAAAATCGTGATCAGCCTGACTGCCACGGATGCGGCGGAGCTAGATGAAGAAGCCGGTAATGAAATCGGTGATCGGCCAGTATATAGCATCAGGATCCTGAAAGGTACACAGGAAATCACCAGTTTGAACGGTAAGCAGATCCGGATCTCCATCCCCTATGAACCGGCAAGTTCGGAAGACACCGACAAGCTGGTAGTGTATTACATCAACGACCAGGGAGAAGCGATTCCGGTGGCGTCATCCAGATTTGAGGAAACAGCCGGACAGATGGTATTTACAACTGTTCACCTGAGCTTATATGCCATCGGTTATGGGGACGTGACCTTCAGTGATATCCTTAATCACTGGGCCAAAGATAATATTGAATTCCTGGCTGCCCGCGGTATTTTAAGCGGTAAAGGCAACGGCCTATTCAACCCGGAAGGCAAGGTGACCAGAGCCGAGTTTGTTACCATGCTGGCTAACCTGGCTGGAGCAGATGTATCTCAAACCAGCAGCGCCGGCTTTAACGATGTAGCAAAGGCTGCCTGGTATGAAGGCTATGTAGATTGGGCGGTCGCCAGCGGCATCGTCAGTGGTTATGGAGACGGCAGATTTGGTCCGAATGACCAGATCACCCGGGAGCAAATGGCCGTAATGCTGGATAAATTTATAACTGCATTTGATTTAAAAGTTGAGAAAATCAATGCAGCGAAACGTTTCACAGACAACGACAAAATAAGCAGTTGGGCAGCAGTCTCTGTGACTAAAATACAGGAGTATGGCATCATAAGCGGCAGGACCGACGGAAGTTTTGCTCCTCAGGATCATGCCAGTCGGGCTGAAGCAGCAACTGTGATCAAAAGTTGTCTGTTTAGGCAGTAATTTCCGGAATCAATGACAAAAAAGACGGACTTCTCTTCCGGAAAGGAGGGGGAGTCCTGCCTTTTCCCCTTGTAATATTGAATTTATTGTATGATGCAGTTGTTATAGCAATACTCACAGGAGGGCTAATTTGTTGATAAAGAGATGTTTAACCATGCTGTTCTTGGTCAGCGCCTGGCTGCTGCTAATGACGACCGGTGTTTTTGCTCAGGATAGTGGTACAGAAACCCTGACCATCAGGGGGGATGGGGTGAATAAGGAAGTTACCTTTACCCGGGCTGACCTGGAGGCTATGAACCAAGGGAAGGCTCAAGCGCAGTATTCAGTTACCAACAATTTTCCTGCAGATAAAACGATGTATCGTCAGGGTATAGATCTGGGCTATCTGCTGCAGCATGCAGGCATCAAAGAAAATGCCCGGCAATTGAAATTTATTGCCTCAGACGGCTATACCCGGACTTTTACCGTGCAGGAGCTTTTGCAGGATCAGCGCTATTGTTTTGCTGAGGATGGTAAAAAAACGCCGGTATCGGTTTTGGTTGCTATGAAAGACAGCGGCCAGAGCTTTGATGCCATGAGTGATATCGAGATGGTTTTGACCATGGGACAGAGAGTGCAGGGGGAACAGAATAATCCCTGGTTTGTCAAGTATCTGCAGACGATCGAAGTCAGCACTGCGGAACCTGAAAAATGGCCCCAGGTGACTTTCAGGAATCTGGCCAGCGGACCTAATGATGTAAAAGTGGAATTGAAACACGGCAATTTTGATATGGTAAAGATCTATTACACCACGGATGGGACCGATCCTACTATCAACAGCAAAGTATATAATGTCAGCGCTTCTTATTATCAGCCCCAGTTGAATCAGCCTATCCCCGTTCAAGGGAATGCGGAAATCAGAGCCGTTGCGATCGGTGCCGGCAAGTATGACAGTGAGATCGCAGTTACAATGGTCACTTTTGGGGGTGATGTTTTCAATGATATAGGAGATTATCCCTGGGCACGTCAGGCAATCGAGGACCTGACAGGAAAAGGCATTATCAAAGGGATGGGCGGTTCCAGTTTTGCTCCGGCCCAGCCTTTGACCAGAGCACAATTTGCCACCATGATGGTTTTAGCCCTGGGGGAAAAACCTTATGCAGGCGGAAAGGTAACCTTCAGCGATGTAAGACCAGATGACTGGCA
This sequence comes from uncultured Syntrophomonas sp., assembly GCA_964574965.1. Taxonomy (GTDB): domain Bacteria; phylum Bacillota; class Syntrophomonadia; order Syntrophomonadales; family Syntrophomonadaceae; genus UBA1368. Next base: position 3,250 of record CAZNPR010000060.1, read on the forward strand.
CTATGGTTATGTCGAAAAGGCAGTGGAAATTGGGATCATCAGTGGTTATCCGGATGGGACCTATCAGCCGGAAAAGGCATTAAGCCGCCAGGAAATGCTCACCATTGTTGTGCAGGCTCTGGCAGGAAGGATCGATGCTGCCAGGGTAGAAAAAGAACTTTTGGTGCCTTTTGAGCAAGAGAGCAGGATCAGCGATTGGGCCCGTGGGTATATAGCTTATGCAGAGCATTTGGGCATCCTGGAGCATGGGAATCTTGCCCGGGAAACTGGCGGAGGATTGGTATTTGATGGGCAAAGCACTGCCTCCCGCGCGGAAGCAGCTGTGACCGTCTACCGTATGCTGGAGCATAAAACGTTAAAACCATAAATCACTTTGTCAGGAGAAGCATTTTATATGAAGAATTTCCTGAGGAAATTCCGTACCTATGATTTAGTTATTATCGCTATGATGGCAGCTTTGGGCGTAGCCGTAAAACCGCTGGCCGTAGCATTGGTGCATATCATAACCGGACCTCTTTTTATCCCCGGCGGTTCACTGGCCGGAGGTTTCTATATGATGTGGCTGGTTCTGGGCGCAGCCATGGTAAAAAGACCTGGCACGGCCACTTTGATTGGGCTGGTCCAATCTGTAATGGTGATCGTTGCCGGTGTCTATGGCACCCATGGGATCATAAGCCTATTAACCTATACCTTGCCGGGTCTCACCATCGATTTATTGCTATGGCTGACCCGGCAGGAGCCCGATATGAAAATGGCCATGTTTGTCAGCGGCATTGCTGCGAATTTGTGCGGAGTAGTGCTTTCTAATGCAGTCTTCTTCCGCTTGCCCATGATTCCTTTGCTGCTGGCGATCAGTGCTGGAGCCCTTTCTGGGGCGTTGGGAGGACTGCTGGCCTGGCTGGTTGCGGAGCGCTTTCAGAAGCTAAACATCTAAACCCTTGCGGGTATCTGATATAAATGGTGGGATCGATATGAATCGAAATACCAGAATCATCATCATTGTCCTGGCGGTACTGACTGTGACTACTGCTATTGGTGCATTTTTTAATCTTCAATATGCCCGGGAAAAGCAGTCACTGTTAGCATCGGCAGAAATAGCGATATTGGAAAATGGCGCAGAAGCCATGCGCTTGACCATGGATGATATCGGACGATTGCCAACGGAAGAATTTACGGCCCGATTAAAGAGCAGTGTTATGAAAGCGCCCGAGGAGCATATATATACCGGAATCGCTTTTTCTCAGCTTTTCAAGGCGGCGGGGTTGTCGCTGGAAGACAGAAAACGGGTGATCGTTCATTCAGTTGACGGCTATGCGGTGCCGCTGACGATTGAAGAAATCCAAGAGCTGGACAACGTTTATCTGGTATATAAGGATAATGGAGAATATCTGGGTTCTTATGAGGATAAAGGGGGGCAGGGCCCTTACATGATCGTCGTCAGAGGGGACCGCTTCAGCCAGCGTTGGGCCAAATACGTTTGCGAACTCGATATACAATAAAAAGGGTGGATACATAAATATGAATGCGGTGGAGACCAGAAGTCTTTCATTTTCATATAGAGGACAGGTGATCCCGGTGCTGGATAATATTGATTTTACCCTGGATCAGGGAAAGATCGCTGCCATAACCGGACCGTCAGGCAGCGGCAAAAGCACCTTGGGATATTGTTTGTGCGGGGTGATTCCTGATCTGATCGCAGGAGAATTCAGCGGTACTGTGAAAAAAGCCGGGCGGGTCGGGATCGTCTTTCAGGATCCGGACCACCAGTTGTTCCTGCCGACGGTGGAGGATGAACTGGCTTTTGGGCCTGAGAATCTCGGACTGCCCCGGGAAGAAATCGGGGAGAGGATCGAAGGAGTCCTGGAACTTTTAGGTCTGACCGCTTTGCGTTATGAAAATCCCGCCAGGCTTTCCGGGGGACAGAAGCAGTTGGCGGCATTAGCCGGAGTTTTGACCCTGGATCCGGATGTGATCATATTGGACGAAACATTATCACCCCTTGATACTGTTGCCAGGGACCGGGTGAAAAAAGTCCTGCTGAACCTTAAACAACAAGGAAAGGCATTGATCTTGATTGAACATGAAAAAAATAATTATGTGATCGCCGATGAGATTTGGCAGTTGAAAAAAGGCAGCCTGAAAAAACTGCCCCCTTACCAGGAGGGGGATGCACATGACTAAAGAATCGATTCTGGAAACCCGGGAATTAGTCTTTGCTTACCGCCCGGGCATAAATATCATCGATCATCTGGATATTTCCTTATGCCGCGGGGAAACAGTGGTTTTGACCGGAGCCAATGGGGCAGGAAAAACGACCTTGGGTAAACTCCTGGCCGGGATCCTTAAACCCAATGCCGGGCAATGTCTTTTGCTGGGGGAAGAAGTGAGCAGTATGCCCCTTTACCAGGTAGGACAAAAGGTTGGCTACTGCTTCCAGAATCCAGGGAAGCAGCTTTTTGCAGTTACGGTGGAAGAGGAAATTGCCTTTGGTTTGAAATACCGGGGAGCCAGTACGGAGCATATCACTGCAAAGACGGAGTCCTTGTTGGATCTTTTTGAAATAGAACACCTGCGGCAGTCTTTCCCGCCTAATTTAAGCTGGGGGGAAAAAAGGCGAGTCGCCCTGGCAGCCTGCCTGGCACTTGAACCGGAATACCTGATCCTGGACGAACCGGCCGCCGGGTTGGATGAAAATCGATTGAAAATCCTCACTACGACGATAAGACGCTTACGTGAACAGGGGATCGGAATCCTTATTATCAGTCATAATCAGAGCTTTATCCGTAGAAATGCCCAGCGGATACTGGTAATGCAAGAGGGGAGGATCGCTGATGAACACGGCGCGTAAACTGGATCCCCGCAGCAAATTGGTCTTGGTCATCTGTCTGTCTGCTTTGGCAGTAATCGTAAACAACTGGTTGTTTTTAAGTGGTGTTTTTATGACGGCACTTCTTCTTTTAAAGATCTTTGGCATCGATCCTTTAAGCTTGTTGAAAAAGATCCGCATGCTGCTCTATATTGTAGTTTTCATTGCTGTCATGCAAAGCGTCTTCACCCCGGGAGGGCAGGTCTTGATCAGCGGGGGAGGAATACATCTGCTCACTGTCGGCGGGTTGAAGGCTGCCGGAGAATTTATTCTGCGGATGCTCATTATAATAACTGCGGCGGGGCTTTTGTCTACCTCAAACAACCGGGAAATCATGCAGGGACTGATTCAATGGAAACTGCCCTATGAAATTGCATTCATGACAGCTATGGGTCTTCGCTTCCTGCCGGTATTTACTGAAGAATTCAAAGACGCTATGACTGCCATCCAGCTCCGGGGGGTCAATTTAAAATCGCTGCCATTGAGGGAGAAGATCCAGGTATTTGCCAGTCTATTTCAACCGGTGGTGGCCGGGGCTTTGATCAAAGCCAAAGCCATTTCCATGTCAGTTGAAATGAGGGGGTTTCGCGCCAGCCCTTATCGAACCAGTTATTTGGTGCTTACATGCCGGAAAACGGATTATGCAGTCATGATCGGCAGCGGTTTATTGACGGCAGTAATTATGGTCTGCTACTTTAGTATTGGATAAGCATTAAGCAACCCGCCTTTTTGATCGGGCAGCGAATCTTCAAGCTAAAACGGGAAGGATAATGGGATGAAAGTGTTTTCTATAATCGGTATATCTTTGTCCGGCAAGACAACTGCTGTTGAAGCGTTGACGGCAGAACTGCGGCGCAGGAATTATAGTGTAGGGACCGTGAAGGATATTCATTTTGCTGATTTTGCAATGGATGCAGAAGGAAGCAATACCTACCGGCACAGGATGGCAGGTTCGCAACTGGTTACTGCCCGGGGCTGTTATGAAACCGATGTTATGTTCCAGAGGCGTATGTCATTGAAGGAAATACTAAATTTCTATAACCATGATTTTGTGATCCTGGAAGGCAGTTATGACTTTATGGGGCCAGGGATTATTGCTGCCTGTACGGAAGCAGAGATCGACGAGAGAAGGCGGGAATTGGTGTTTGCTGTAACCGGTAAGATCGCAGATCATATATCGGAATATAATGGATTGCCGGTCATCAATGCCATGACCGAAGCAGTTCGTTTAACGGACCTGATAGAAAAAACGGTGCCTGACTGGATGGGGCAGGAAGAATGGCTGGGGCAGGATGATATCAATGAATAAGTTCATCGGTGAACAGCTTCCCAGTAAAAAAAACCATGTTATCCGCAAATGCGGGGAACATCAGGATATTGTGGTAAAAAAATTTTCCGACCCGGGACGTTTCCAAAAAGAAAAAGAAATGGGAGAAATCCTGCAGGATACCGGGCTTTTGATCCCCCCGCGTCTGGCATGGGACGAAAAAGAGCTCACGATCATTTATTCCTATATTGATGGAGAGCCAGTGGTAGATTTGATTGAAAACATCGAGTGGGAAAAAACCCGGCCCATCTTCATGCAGATCTGTGACTGGCTGGTTCAATTCTACCGTCTGACGAGACAGAAAATGGGGTGCCAATATATCCTGGGTGATATTCATCTGCGCAATTTCATTTATAACGAAGCTTCAGCTGAGTTATATGGTTTGGATTTTGAGGAATGCCGCCCCGGCAGGATCGAAACGGATGCAGCCCGCTTGTGGGTTTTTATCCTCAATTATGATCCGGCTTTTACGGAGCGGAAGCAATTGCTGGCTGCATTAGTGAAAGATAATTTATTTGCGGCTCTCAACCTCGATGAAAGCTTTTTTAAGCAAGAAGTTGCCAGAGAAACTGCCGAATTGACGAAACGGAGGAGCATCAGAAAGGACTCTGATCCCAAAGAGGAAGAGGGCAAATTTAACTGATACCATCAACTTGATGCTTTCTGATACTTATTATAAGGTCAGATGCGCCATATAATAAAGCAAACAATTTAAACTATTCCAATAAGGAGATGTTTGCGGTGAATGAACGTTATGAATTGAACAAAAACCTGGCGCAGATGCTTAAAGGCGGAGTCATTATGGATGTCAGCACCCCGGAGCAGTCGCGTATTGCTGAAGAAGCAGGCGCATGTGCGGTCATGGCCCTGGAAAGGATCCCGGCCGACATCAGAGCAGCGGGGGGAGTCTCACGGATGAGCGATCCGAAGATGATCAAAAGCATCCAGCAGGCAGTATCTATTCCGGTCATGGCCAAGGTGCGGATCGGTCATTTCGTGGAAGCCCAGATATTAGAGGCGATCGAAATCGACTATATAGATGAAAGCGAAGTGTTGTCCCCGGCCGACGATATTTATCATATAAATAAAAGAGAGTTTGCAGTTCCCTTTGTGTGCGGGGCCAGAGACCTGGGTGAAGCGTTAAGAAGAATCAGTGAAGGCGCTGCCATGATAAGAACCAAAGGTGAACCGGGAACCGGTGATATCATCCAGGCCGTACGCCATATGAGACTTATAAACAAACAGATAAGGCAGCTGCAGAATATGAGGGAAGATGAGCTTTTCGAGGCGGCCAAGGTATTACAGGTCAGCTATGAACTGGTTTCATATGTTAAAGAAAACGGCCGGCTGCCGGTGGTTAATTTTGCTGCCGGAGGAATTGCGACTCCGGCTGATGCTGCATTAATGATGCAGTTAGGAGCGGAGGGCGTATTTGTAGGCTCCGGCATTTTCAAATCAGGAGATCCTGCCAAAAGAGCCCGGGCAATCGTTAAAGCAGTGACCAACTATAGCGATCCTAAAATTCTGGCGGAGATATCTGAGGATCTAGGTGAAGCCATGGTAGGCATCAATGAACAGGAAATTGAACTCCTAATGGCTGAAAGAGGCAAATAATGGGCCAGACCATTGGTGTTTTAGCTGTGCAGGGAGCATTTGCCGAACATATCAAGATTTTGAGTCAGCTTTCTGTCAACTGCCTGGAAATAAGGAAGAAAGAGGATATTACAGCCAATCACATTGACGGCATCATCCTGCCCGGCGGAGAAAGTACGGTCATGGGCAAGCTGCTGGTTGAGCTTGAAATGCTTGATTTACTTAAACAGATGATAAATGACGGCCTGCCGGTTTTTGGGACTTGTGCCGGTTTGATCCTGCTGGCCAAAAGAATTGTAAATGACAGTCATGTTTACCTGGGGACCATGGACATAGTGGCCAAAAGAAATGCCTACGGGCGCCAACTGGGGAGCTTTCATACAGTTGCCGGCTTTAAAGGCATCGGGGAAGTGCCCATGACCTTCATCAGAGCTCCTTATATTGAAGCGACAGCCAATAAGGTTGAGATCCTGACTGAGGTCGATGATCATATCGTAGCCGCCCGCCAGAATAATATGCTGGTCACCGCGTTTCATCCCGAGCTGACAAATGATACCAGGCTCCATGAATATTTCCTGTCGATGTAACAAAGAATTTGGGCAGTGGTAGTATTTTGATAAAAAATAACACCTATTTTACACCCACCCAGGTCATCTATAGCGATCCATTAGAAATACAAAAACCGCGCAATCCTGCGCGGTTACTTATTTTTAAATGGTGGGTCATCGGCGACTCGAACGCCGGACACCCTGATTAAAAGTCAGGTGCTCTGCCAACTGAGCTAATGACCCAAGTAG
>CAZNPR010000061.1:0-9623 GCA_964574965.1 uncultured Syntrophomonas sp.
ATACCAGACCAGGGATAAATATCTGCAGTATATTTACATTATAAAGGGGGTCAGCGAAGTGATCACATACCTGGCTTATACACCGCATCCGCCTATCATTATCCCGGAGATCGGCGGAAAGCGCCTGAAAGAAGCAGCAGCTACCGTCGCAGGCATGCAGGAAATTGCCCGGCAGACCGCTGCCACGTCTCCGGAAACCCTGGTATTTTTAACCCCTCACGGCAATGTATTCAGAGATGCTGTTTCCTGCCTGGGGGCTCCACATATCCATGGTGATATGGCCAATTTCAATGCGCATGAAGTGAGGACAAGCTGCCCCAACGATTTGGAACTGGCTGCTGCCATCGGTTATCACTGCGCAGATCATGATATCAATTTTATTATGGTGGATGAGGAAAACGCCCGGCGGTACAGGCTGCAAGATGGTCTTGACCATGGGATTCTGGTCCCCCATTATTACCTGAGCCAGGCTGGACTGGGCTCATTGCCTGTAGTCGCCATCAGCATCGGTTTTTTGCCTTTGATCCAGCTATACCGGCTGGGTACCTTTATTGCCCGCAGTGCTGAAAAACTAGGGCGTAAAGTTGCAGTCATCGCTTCCGGGGATATGTCCCATCGGTTAAAAGATGAAGGCCCCTATGACTTTCATCCCGACGGCCCCCTTTATGATGAGGAAGTGGAACGCCTGCTAAAAGCTCACGATACAAAAGGCCTGTTGAATATGCCGGAGAGCTTAAGGGAAAACGCAGGAGAATGCGGCTACCGCTCTCTGGTGATCATGCTGGGCTGCTTGGATGGCAATCAGTATCAAAGCCAGATATTCAGCCACGAAGGGCCTTTCGGGGTAGGTTATATGACTGCCGGCCTGACACCGGGAGGGGCAGCCACCAGCTATCTGGAAGCCTGGCAGGCAGAAGAACATCATGACCATGAGAAGGAAATCAGCATTCCGGTCAGGTGGGCGCGCCAGGTGTTAGAATCTTATCTGCTGCAGGGAAAGATTCCTGCACTGCCGGAAGAATTCGCGGAACTCACAGGCAAACGGGCGGGGACTTTTGTTTCCCTGAAAAAGCACGGCAGCCTGCGGGGGTGTATTGGGACCATCCTGCCGTACTGCGAGGACCTGGCGGCAGAAATCGCCTACAATGCTGTTAATGCCGGGGTAAAAGACCCCCGCTTCAGCCCGGTTACCATCCAGGAGTATGATGATCTGGATTTTTCTGTAGACATCTTGGGAGAACCGGAACCTTGCAGCCGGGAAGACTTAAATCCCAAACAGTACGGGGTGATTGTCAGCAAAGGTGCCAGACGCGGACTGTTGCTGCCGGATCTGGAAGGTGTCGATACCATTGAGGAGCAACTGGACATTGCCCTGCAAAAGGCCGGGATCAAACCGGGGGAAGCCTATGAAACTTCCCGATTTACCGTGACCCGTTATAAATAGATTCTTTAGTTCGGGGATGTTGAAACCACAGCTATTAAGGGAAGGTGGAACCATGCCCAAAACGGAAGCCCGTTATTATGCATCAGTCGATCAGGACCGGGTCAGGTGCCGGCTGTGCCCGCAGCACTGTGTGATCAACCCTGCCCAGAGCGGCATCTGCCGGGTGAGGACCAATGAGGCCGGTAAATTATATACGCATATTTATGGCGAAGTAGCTGCCTTAGCGTTAGATCCGCTGGAAAAGAAACCGCTCTATCATTTTTATCCCGGCCGGCAGATCTTGTCCGCCGGAACCTGGGGATGCAATTTCTCCTGCGGTTTTTGCCAGAATTACCGTCTGGCCCATGAGCAAGCCGAAACCCGGGTGATCCTGCCGGAGCGGCTCGCAGAGCTGGCAGTTAGGGCCAGGGATGAGGACTCAGTGGGGATCGCCTTTACTTATAATGAACCATCCATATGGTTCGAATATGTGCTGGATACGGCCCGGCTTTTAAAAGATCAGGGGCTTAAAACCGTGTTGGTCACCAATGGCTTTATCGACCCTGAACCACTGGCGGAATTACTCCCCTTTATCGATGCCGCCAACATAGATATCAAAGCTTTCAGCGAAGATTTTTATAAGCGTAATTGCAAAGGCCGGCTGCAGGAGATCAAGGATACTATCGCATTTATGGCTGCAAAGATCCATGTGGAGCTCACCCATCTGCTCATTCCAGGAGAAAACGATGATCCCGGAGAAACGGAGGCCATGGCCGCCTGGATCAGCAGCCTTGATCCATTGGTCCCGCTGCACTTATCCCGTTATTTTCCTGCTTATAGAATGGAACGGCCGGCTACCGAACTTTCCGCCATGCTTAAGGCGCAGAAGATCTGCCGGCAGTATCTGCATTACGTATATCTGGGCAATCTGCCCGGGGTGCTCAATGATACGGACTGCCTGGAGTGCGGACAGGTATTAATAGCAAGAAATGACTACAATGTTAACATAACCGGTATAAAAGAAGGCCGCTGCATCCACTGTGGGGCGCAGACTGATCATATCATCGGCTGCTGACATGGGCCGGAAAGAAAGAAAAGCAACTGCTGATGAAATAAGGCGGCAGAAAAATAGAGGAGAACACCGGAGGGTGTTCTCCTTTTATATGAAAGCTCACGGACCTGGATCCGCTCGCTGTTCAACCGGGGTTAAACCGATAAAAGCTCTCCTTGTATATTGCCCACAATTCACTATATGAATGCACTTTATTTTGTGTGTCATTTAATTTTATTTTTCCCCACTGATTTTATATATAAACAAAACTGGCAGACCGTACCACCCAGGAGTAAAATTGAAACAGCAAAACTCGAAAATTTCTGCCTATGGCAAGATCCAAATATAACGAAAGAATCACAGGGGGGAAGAATATGGATATCAAAAAGATTGTTTTGGGTATTACCAATAGTTATCTGCTGGCAGGGGAACACGGATATATAATGGTGGATACCGGTATCAGGAACCAGCAGGAAAGGTTTTTGAGTGGACTTAAGTATCATCATATCAATGCGGAACAGATCAGGCTGATCATCATTACTCATGGGCACTTCGACCATGTAGGAAGCCTGGCTTCGATCAAGGCTTTATGCAGTAACTGTCAGGTCTTGATCCATCCTTATGAAGCCCCGCGTATCAGTGAGCCGAGGGTAGTGATCCCGCCCGGCACCAACCTGGAAGGCAAGATCGTCAGCAGTATCGGCAGAGTCAGCCGGCCTATATTAAAATATGCACCGGTCAAACCGGAGATATTATATAAAGAAGAGTTCACGCTGAGTGAATACGGCATCGAGGGGAAAGTGATCCATACCCCGGGGCATACCGCTGGTTCCCTGACCGTATTGTTGGATGACGGGCAAGCGATCGTAGGGGATCTGGCCGTTAATTTTAACCGTTCCCGTCCCTTTCCGCCCTTTGCTGAAGAGCCGTCCTTGATTTATACCAGCTGGAAACGTTTGTGCGAAGCCGGCGCCACTACCATATATCCGGCCCACGGACCATCATTCCCGGCTTCATGGCTGGAGAAAAACCTGCCGGAGCATACATAAAAAAGTTGTTGCAAAATTATACATGCAAATGTATAATTATAAACGTTGAAGATAAAAAACTGGGAGGTTTTCGATTTGTACCGGATAGGAATCGTAGGGGACGGATATACAGCAGCTGATTTATTGCGAATACTGGCAGGCCACGATGGGGTGGAGGTCACCAGGATCCTTTCCACGGAAAACGTGGGCAGGAAAATCAGCGATGTATACCCGCATCTGTCAGGATATTATGATGTAGTCTGCCAGGCAAGCGAAATCGATAATCTGGCCGGCGAATGTGACGCAGCATTCCTGGCTCTGCCCCACGGCCTGTCGGTACCAATAGCTGCCAGGCTGCTGAAGATGGGGATCAAATGTATCGACCTGGGGGCTGACTTTCGCCTGGCTGATACTCAAATATATAAGAAATATTACGGTCTGACCCATGCCGATCCAGAATTGCTGAAGACTGCGGTTTATGGCATACCTGAATTATACCGGGAACAAATCAAACAGACCGCACTTGTTGCTAATCCCGGTTGTTTTCCCACCAGTGCCATACTGCCTCTGGTACCGCTTTTAGCTGCAGGGGCAATCGAAACCGGTGATATTATTATCGACTCCAAAAGCGGGGTATCGGGGGCAGGAAGAACGCCCAGTCCTACTACCCACTTTTGTGCCGTGAATGAAAACATCAATGCATACGGGGTAGGGACCCACCGGCATGCACCCGAGATCGCCCAGGAACTGAGCCGGGCTGCGGGGATCAAGGTGGATATCACGTTTACGCCGCATCTGGTCCCCATGAACCGGGGGATTTTGAGTACCATTTATACCAAGCTGAGGCCCGGTGTCAAAGCGGCCGATCTGCGCAGCATCCTGGAGGAGAAATACGGACAGGAAACTTTCGTCAAGATCCTTCCCGAAGGGGTCATGCCTCATACCAAATGGGTTTACGGCAGCAACATGGTGCATATCAACGTGGTGGCTGATGATGAAAGTAAAAGAGTAATATTGTTGTCGGCTCTGGATAATCTGACCAAAGGAGCGTCCGGGCAGGCAGTGCAGAATATGAACCTGATGCTGGGCTTTGAAGAGGATACCGCTTTAAAAAACCCGGCCGTATTCCCATAAAAATGGCAAGCAATTAAGGAGATGAAAACAATGAAATTGATAGATGGCGGAGTCACGGCTCCGCAGGGATTTACAGCTTCCGGGGTATGTGCCGGGATCAAAGCCGGCAATACCAGCAAAAAAGATGTAGCTATCATCTGTTCACAAGTGCCTTGTACGGCAGCGGGCGTCTTTACTACCAATGTTGTCCGGGCAGCCTGCATAGATTTCAATAAAAAACAGCTGGCGGACGGCAAGGCCCAGGCGATTATCGTCAACAGCGGCAATGCCAATGCCTGTACCGGAGCCCAGGGAATGGCCGATACCGAAGCCATGGCTGACGTGACCGCCCAATGCCTGAAGTTTGCCAAAGAGGATATCCTCACCGCCTCTACCGGGGTGATCGGCGTCTATATGCCCATGGACCGGATGATCAGCGGCATTCAAGCGGCTGCGCCGCAGCTGTCCTCCCAGGGTTCGGATGATGCCACCGAGGCTATCATGACCACTGACCTGTTTAAAAAGCAAGCGGCTGTTCAAATTGAGATCGGAGGCAAAGTGGTAAAAATCGGTGCCATTGCCAAAGGATCGGGAATGATCCACCCTAATATGGCTACCATGCTGGCTTTTGTCATGACTGATGCGGTGATCAGTCATGCCTGTCTGCAAAAGCTGCTCAGCAGCAGCAGCAATATAAGTTACAATATGATCAGTGTAGACCGTGATACCTCCACCAATGACATGGCAGTGATCATGGCCAACGGATTGGCCGGCAACCCGGTCATTGATGATCCAAATTCCCCGGCTTTTGAGCAATTTAAGGACGCGCTCGATTATATCAATATCACCCTGGCCAAAAAAATTGCCCGGGACGGGGAAGGCGCCAGTCATTTGATCGAGGTCAAGGTGATCAATGCAGCAGATGAAAAGACCGCCCGCACCATCGCCCGGTCCATTACCGGTTCCAATCTGACCAAAGCCGCAGTTTTTGGGGAAGATGCCAACTGGGGACGGATCCTGGCGGCAGCCGGTTATTCCGGTGCCGGATTTGACCCCTCGAAAACTGATATATACCTGGGAGCGGAAAAGATGGCGGAAGGCGGCATGGGCTTGCTGTTTGATGAAGAGAAAGCACGGCTGGAACTGCAAAAGGAAAACGTGATGATCACCGTAGATCTAAACAGCGGTGCGGCTTCTGCCACTGCCTGGGGCTGCGACCTTTCCTATGAATATGTCCGTATCAATGCCGCCTACCGGACCTGATGCAGGCGAAAAAGGAGGAGTGGGAAATTGACTTTATCAGCATTGGAAAAAGCTGAGATCCTGGTGGAAGCATTGCCCTATATCAAAGACTTTCACGGCAAAAGAGTCGTGATCAAATACGGCGGGGCAGCTATGATCGATTGTGAACTGAAGGAAAAAGTCATGCAGGATATCGTCCTGATGAAATATGTGGGCATGCATCCTATCGTGGTCCATGGAGGCGGCCCGGAAATAAACGCCATGCTCAAACGGCTCAATATGAAAAGCGAATTTGTAGACGGACTCAGGGTAACCGACCGTGATACCATGGAAGTGGTGGAAATGGTGTTAGGCGGTAAAGTCAATAAGGAGATCGTTTCCGGTATCAATGCCAGCGGCGGCAAGGCCATTGGTATTTCCGGCAAGGACGGCCAGCTGATCATAGCCGGCCCTACCGAAGATAGTGAACGTTTAGGATATGTGGGCCAGGTCAATGAAGTGAATCCGGGCGTTATCGAAACCATCATCGATAACGGCTACATACCAGTCATCGCCCCGATAGGAATGGATGAAGAACAGAACAGTTACAATATAAATGCAGACCTGGTGGCCGCTGCCATAGCGGTAGCCCTGAAAGCAGATAAACTGGTGCTTTTAACCGATGTCCCCGGCCTGCTCATGGATCCAAAAGATTCGGAAAGCCTGATATCGGTTTTAAGAACCAGTGAAGTGGATAACTATATTAAACAAGGCGTTATCAGCGGAGGCATGACGCCGAAAGTACAGTGTTGTGTGGAGGCTGTTACCGGAGGCGTAGGCAGAACTCACATCGTTGATGGCCGGGTACCACATTCCATATTATTGGAAGTTTTCACCCGCCAGGGGGTCGGCACCATGGTGGTTGACGAATAGCAGCCTGACAGAAGGAGGAAAAACAATGAGCAATCAAAGTATCGTTGAAACAGGACAGCAATATATCATGAATACTTACGGCCGGTTCCCCATTTCCCTGGTGCGGGGCAAAGGCACCTATGTGTGGGATGCCGATAATAAACAATATCTGGACTTTGTAGGCGGGATCGCTACCTGTTCCCTGGGACACTGCCATGACAGCCTGATCCAGGTGCTCACCGAACAGGCCCAGACCTTATGGCACGTTTCCAACTTATACTGGATCGAAGGCCAGGTCAAGCTGGGTGAGAAACTGGCTATGGCGACCGGAATGGATAAGGCGTTCTTCTGCAACAGCGGAGCGGAAGCAAATGAAACCGCCATAAAACTGACCCGTAAATATTTCTATAAACGGGGTGAAAGCCAGAAGCATGAGATCATAAGCTTCACCAATTCATTTCACGGCAGAACTTTAGGGAGTCTCTCTGCTACCGGGCAGACCAAATACCAAAAAGGCTTCGAGCCTATGACCAAAGGATTTGTTTACGCTAATTACAATGATCTCCCTGCAACCCAAGCGGCCATCAATGAAAACACCGCTGCCATTATCGTGGAAGTCATCCAGGGAGAAGGCGGGGTAATACCGGCGGATATTTCTTTCCTGCGCGGTTTAAGACAGCTTTGCGACCAGAATGAACTGCTTTTGATCATCGATGAAGTACAAACCGGGGTAGGCAGGACCGGAAAATTCCTCGCCTGCCAGTTGTACGGGGTCAAGCCGGACATGGTGACCCTGGCCAAGGGTCTGGGAGGAGGGATCCCCATCGGTGCCTGTTTAGCCGTGGACAAAGTAGCTGCTGCCTTCGAACCCGGTAACCATGCTTCTACTTTCGGCGGCAATCCGCTGGTCAGCGCAGTAGCCGGCAAGGTAACAGAAATCGTCAGTGAAGAAGGATTTTTAAAACAAGTGGAGAAAATGGGAGCATACCTCAGTGAGAAACTGTTGAGCCTGAAAGATCCGCGTATCGTCCAGTTCAGAGCCCGGGGACTGATACAGGGCCTGGAGTTTGACCGGGAAGTGAAAGATCTGGTAGGCATTTGCATAAAAAAAGGCCTGCTGATCATCAACGCCGGACCCAATGTCCTGCGCTTTGTACCACCGCTTACCGTCAATGAGATCGAGATCAACGGAGCAGCAGAGATACTCAAACAAGCTTTGCAGGAATGGGAATAAAGAAAGGGGAGAAACCGCTTGGAAATCAAAGATACCTTGAGAGGCAGATCATTTATCAGTCTGCATGATTTTAATGCAGGAGATATCCAATATATTCTGGAGGTGGGGGCGCATCTAAAAAATTTGCAGAAGAACGGGATCCCCCACTCATATTTGGCAGGGAAAACCTTGGGGATGATCTTCCAGAAGTCCTCCACCCGTACCAGAGTGGCCTTTGAAGTGGGTATGTACCAACTGGGGGGACACGCGTTGTTTTTAAGTCCCCGTGATATCCAATTGGGCAGGGGAGAGACGGTCAAAGACACCGCCCAGGTACTGGGGCGTATGCTGGATGGGATCATGATCCGTACCTTTGATCATGAGGAAGTGATCGAACTGGCCAAGTGGTCAGGCATACCGGTGATCAATGGTTTGACCGACCTTCTTCATCCCACCCAGGTGATCGGCGATATGATGACCATCAAAGAACATAAAGGCACACTGAAGGGGCTGAAACTGGCCTATATAGGAGATGGTAACAATGTTGCCCATTCCCTGCTTTTCGGCGGAGCCAAAGTGGGGATGGATGTAGTCATTGCAGCTCCGGACGGATTTGGCCCGGATGCCAGGATATTGGAACTGGCCCGTCAGGATGCGCAAGCCAGCGGAGCAGTACTATCAGTAGTGAAAGATCCGGCGGAAGCAGCGCAGGGAGCGGATGTTCTCTACACGGATGTATGGGCCAGCATGGGGCAGGAAGAAAATGCCGCGGAAAAAGAACAGCAATTTAAAGATTATCAAATCAACCAGCAACTGTTGAAACTAGCCAAACCTGATGCCATCGTCCTCCATTGCCTGCCGGCCAAGCGGGGCAAGGAGATCACTGATGAAGTAATGGACGGCCCTCAGTCCAAAGTTTTTGACGAAGCCGAAAACCGCCTCCATGCTCATAAAGCGATCATGACAGTCTTGATGTAAAAGCAACCTTTCATGAAATAACTGCCTTTAAAAGCTCCTGAGAATGGTCAGGGGCTTTTGCTTTTTTGCCATTTTTTCTGTACCATTGTCAATTAATGACGAAAATTTAAATACTATAAAAAGCTATAAAACAAAAATAATATATAAAGAGTGCTTTGCAGACAACAAAGTAATAAAATGCAGAATATTTATGAAATTTTACAGAAAAAGCGCAAGAAAATGATTGACACACATTATATGGTGGTACTATTATAAATATACACTATATATATTGTTTTTAAAAAGGGGGCTACAGTATGGATATAACACAGATCAAGAAACGTGACGGCAGAATCGTACCTTTTGAAAAAGAAAAGATAACGAAAGCTATTTGGAAAGCGGCTCAGGCGGTAGGCGGGAAAGATTACGACAATGCATTGGCGCTGACAGAGAAAGTAGTCGAAATCGCCCAATACGTTGATGGAGATGAGATCGCAACGGTTGAAGCCATACAGGATCTTGTCGAAAAAGTTCTGGTCAAAAACGGCCATTATAAAACCGCCAAAGCCTACATACTTTACCGCAAGCAGCATGAAGACCTGCGGGAAGCCAGCCAGCTTTTCTTTAATAATAAACTGATCGGCGATTATCTGGAAAAAAACGACTGGCGGGTCAAAGAAAATTCCAACATGACCTATTCACTGC
>CAZNPR010000062.1:0-1247 GCA_964574965.1 uncultured Syntrophomonas sp.
ACCATGATCAAATCAGTTTGCCCCAACAGGAAGTAATTAGAGGAGGATAGATTGGCTGAGCGGGCCGCTACAGCAACGGTTTCCCCCTGGGAGATAATATTTTCAGTAAGCGGCCTCCCTGCTCCCGCTTCGAGCTGTGAGACTTTCTGGGCGATTTGATGGGTAATAATTATTTTGCCATTTCGATAATCCACACCAAATCCGGTAACAATTACAGCCTGGTTTATGTCAGTCATATCCCAGCAGCCGGTCATAAGCAATAATGAAATTATTAGAAGGCCCTTTATTTGTCTCAACATTTTTTTCCTCCTCAAAACCGGGGTGCCAGCAGTACGATCAAAGGTTCTAAGGGATTATACAGCGGCCAGTCGTAAAATTGCGCCAGACTCATATACACACCCGCAGCAAACAAAACTGTAAATAGCAATACCTCACGATATAGGGATTTCTTTATCAATGAGGGGAGCTCTATCATGATGATTATCAGCCAGATGGCGATCAATAATGCCAGCATTTTAAACTCCCTTACTGTTATTCACGATAATCAAAAGACTGGGTGGCCAAATAAGATCTTCTTATGGCGAAATTCACTTTGACTTCAGGTTCGATCTGGGCAAAGTAATGAGGCCAATCGTCTTTCATAACCTGCCAGGCTGCCGGGTACTGAGCGCGATAGATCTGACCCCATCCCAAAATGTCACAGCCCATCAGCTGCAGTTTTTCAATACACTGCAGAATGTCCCGGGCTATTTTTTGTTCGGTTTTGCTTTCGATTTTTGCTATATTTGGTATTGTCAATATTTTCCCGGGGCCAAACTGTTCATAATAATTACCTTCTCCATTTAGCTCGATCTTCATCCGTAGCTTTCCCGTTTTATCGATCACTGCTTTGCAATCAGCCTTCAATCGGATCACTTCAATAGTTAGTAATGTATTCTTGTTCCATCTCACCACCAGGAGCCCTCCCTGAGTGCCTTTAGGATCCATTAATGTAAAAGCCCGGCTTTCAGTTTCATTCAACTCCCCCACCATGCGGTTTTTTTTAAATACAGCCGTGCCGGTAAGTTTTAAAATTTCCTTATCTCCATTTTTGATCACTGAAACCATAGGGCAAAATGGTTCTATGCCGCTGGTAGTCAAATTGTTAAAAAACTGATTGGATCGTACAGGCTTATAAATACCATTTCGACTCTTCTGGACTTCCAACATGTTGGCTAAACCAATAGCAGACGATGCTTCAAGCGGGG
>CAZNPR010000062.1:1347-9326 GCA_964574965.1 uncultured Syntrophomonas sp.
TTCTGGACTTCCAACATGTTGGCTAAACCAATAGCAGACGATGCTTCAAGCGGGGTAGCCGTATTAAGAATTTCTTCCGGGGTACTGTCCTTACTGACAAAGATAAAACTGGTTTCCCGATGGTTGGGGTTACGAATCAAAAAATCTGCCAGAACACCTAAATCAGTTTGGGCTAATCTTTCGCCGATAATAAAAGTTCCGACATGTGTCAAAATGGGTGTAAGAGGTAGACTCAGCGATAAATTGCGGGAAGCTTCAGTAAGGGTCCGGCCGGTGGCACTTAGTACAGTCGTTTTCTGAAGGCTGCCGGCTTCCGCCGTTGAGCCTTCAGGGACGGCAAATTGAATACTTAATTTTACTTGATCCCCAGGAGCGTCCAGTTCAATGCCAGACCCCAAGGCCGGGGCTATATCATTTGCTTCGTGGATATCAGTACAACCACTGAACAAAGATATAGCAGCGATTAAGGCAGCTAAGCAAACCACATTTAAATATCTGCACATTCTATTTGGCCTCTTGCCTTTTTTGATTTTTCATACCATCTAAATAAGGACGATACATATTTTTAGACCAGGGCCTTCGGATAATGATGTCAGAAAGCTGTGCCAGATTTAAAGGTGCTAAAGGTGACATATAAGGCAGCCCCAGTGAATTGATCGAAACCATTCTGATCATCACCAGGATCAAAAGCAGCATTATTCCTAAAAAACCTAAAAACGCGGATGCGATCAAAAAGCCAAAACGCAGTATTCTTACGATGATAGCGGCATTATAATGAGGCGCAACAAAAGAAGCGATCCCAGTAAAAGCAATGATGACCACCATAGGGGTAGATACCAGCCCAGCCCGGACGGCAGCATCGCCAATGATCAAAGCTCCCACGATACTGACGGCAGGCCCTATGGAACGAGGCAGGCGTAAACCAGCTTCACGCAACAGTTCAAAAGCGAATTCCATCAGCATGGCTTCGATAAAAGCCGGGAAAGGAACACCCTGGCGGGAGGCAACAATCGTTAACAAAAGGGGAGTAGGGATCATTTCATGATGAAAAGTGATAACTGCTACAAATAATGAAGGCAGTAAAAGTGCCAGCAGAAAAGCTGAAATACGAAGCAAGCGCAATAAAGAAGCAGCAATAAAGTTGGAATAATAATCGTCAGCTGCTCCCCAATACTGAGGGATAGAAATCGGTAAAACCATGGCCATCGGTGAGCCGTCCACGATTATCACCACTCGTCCTTCCAATAACGATCCGCAGACCCGGTCAGGTTTTTCTGTATATTCCACTTGAGAAAACAGGCTTTTTGGTTGATTCGTAACGTACTCTTCCAGATAAGCAGAATCGAGTATTCCATCAATATCAATATCCATCAGGCGCGCAATTATCTCATCTACCATCTGCTGAGGAACGATATCTTTTATATAGCCTAAAACGACATTGGTTTTCGTTATGCGGCCGATCACAAAGGACTCCAGTTTGAAATCGGTCGATTTGAGCCGGCGGCGCAGCATAGCGGTATTAAAACGCAATGTCTCGGAAAAACCTTCTTTGGGGCCGAAAATGACATTTTCGTTATCAGGCTTTTCGACTCCACGACCTTCCCAGGCTCGGGTCCCTGCAACCAGAGCTATATTACAGCCATCGATCATGATCACTGTATCCCCGGAACTGATATGAGCGCATAATTCATCAAAAGAAGCAAGTGTGTCAACTTCGGCCAAGGTCAGAAGGGAATTTTTTATATAATCTATGACTAAAAGGTTATTTTTTAAATCTTGAAGCTGTCCGTCCAGAGATTCCAAATCAATTAAAAGGGGCTTTAAGATACTCAGTTCCACAATGGTTTTGTTCACCAGGCCGTCAAAATAAACGATGAGTCCACGAATTTGAGGTTCGGAACCAAATTTAAAATTCTTGATTACCGCATCTGAACATCCATGCAAAAGGAGTTCAAGCTGATGAAAATTCTGCTCAAGATCTCCACAAAGAGGTTCCTGGCTTAAAGAACCCGTGCTTTCTTCAGCTGTAGATTTTGCTTTTTTATCCGATAAATATCGCAATTTAAACTCCGTCCATAATAAAAATCATCTTAGTTTAAGCTTCGGAAAGTTTATTTATACTGTTTTTAACAGATTATTGACCAGAACTGGTTTGAGAATAATTAGATTCAACAGGCGGCTTAGACAAGGTAAAGAGCCAAACGATAAAAGGAATGAAAACAAAGCCTACCAAATAGAATAAAGGCATAACCGCAAAAGATACGGTTCTTAACTCCAGTATATTCTTGCTCATCAGTAAGGATAGTACCCCAATGATCAAACTGGTTGGTGCAGCAATAAACTGATATTCTTTTAGACCTAACATCTGCTGCGCAATATAACAGGCCATGAACCATGCCAGGCTCAAAACCAAAAATGTTCCCAAGGCCCACACCGCCACAAAAAAGATATCCAAATGTTGAAGAAATTCTCCTATATGGAGCAGGCGTACCATAGCAAAGGTAGGGAAAGTCAACATTTGTGCAATAGATGACCCCAATGTCATTGTGGAGACCAGGCAAACGAAAGCAATAAGCAAAACTACAGTAATCAGAACCAGATAGAGTATACCCACACTATCATTTTTCTTATCAAGGTAAAAAGCCAGAATGAGAACCGGGATCAGCCGGCTCCACACTGAGCCTGCTGACCCTGCTGCCATGGCAAAATCTTCAATGCGAATATTAGCGACAGGCATCAGATTTTCCCACTGCGGGAAATTGATGAACGCTATAACCAGTATTATTGCACTGATGCTCATTCCGATAAACATAGAGAATTGAAGTGTTCTGACTATAACCGTCAATCCCTGTTTGAGTAATACAAAGCTTATAATTATCAGCAGGGCAATTAATACACTGATGGGCGTCGCCGGCATTACATAGGTCAAAGTAAAGT
This sequence comes from uncultured Syntrophomonas sp., assembly GCA_964574965.1. Lineage (GTDB taxonomy): Bacteria > Bacillota > Syntrophomonadia > Syntrophomonadales > Syntrophomonadaceae > UBA1368. The sequence continues at coordinate 4,285 of CAZNPR010000062.1, forward strand.
CTGCAAACATCCTGATGGTATAACTGCTTAAAAATATAAAAATGAGGATATAAATAAAGCTCAAGGCCTTCCCCACGACTTTCCCCAAGTGTTCCTCCAGCATCAAAGGAAAGGGCTGACGGCTTTTTTGAATTAGTTGGCTGAACAGAAGGACTATTAGAATACCTGGAATAATAGAAGCAATTACTGCCAGCCAGGCATCCTGGTCCGCAATTTGAAACAATCTTCGGGGTGTCTCCAAAAAAGCGATCGGAGCGGTAAAAACCACTAGTGTAGTATAAAGTTGCAATTTGCTGATCTGTTCCATAAATTCTCCCATAAAAAGCAAGGTTAAGTTATTTTCACCATTAAAAATTATTTTATCCGGTTATATATGTAGCAAAAATTATATAAAGTAAAACTTTTTGAGATGAAATGCACAATATATTCAAAAATGTGTTTGTGATTATTTTTTCAAACCATAATGGTAAAAAGTGAATAAAAGGGGATTTTGAGTTATATACTATCACTGAGAAACAAAACAAGAATCAATCGCTCACTAATGTTAAAAAAAGGAGGGATAAATAATTGAAAGCAACAGGAATAGTCCGCCGCATTGACGACCTGGGAAGAGTTGTAATTCCCAAGGAGATACGCAGAACATTACGCATTCGCGAGGGTGACCCTCTGGAAATTTTCGTTGATCGTGAAGGTGAAGTAATTTTAAAGAAATATTCTCCCATTGGTGAACTGGGGGATTTTGCCAGAGAATATGCTGATTCATTGCATGAAACAATCGGTCACATCGCTATGATAGCTGACCGGGATGTTATCATTGCCTTGGCTGGTGCGAACAAGCGTGAATTTTTAGGCAAACAGGTTGGTAAAGCCATTGAAAGGGCTATTGATGAGAGAAGTACTCTGGTAATGAATGAAATACCGGTAAATGACGATGAAAATATGCACGTTATTATTAATGATGACCGGGAATATACGATCAAAGCGCAAGTGATCGCACCCATTATAACCCAGGGGGATCCAATCGGCGCAGTTGTTATTGTCAGCAAAGAAGAAGGGGTAAAACTGGGCGACATGGAAGTCAAACTGGCCGAAACTGCAGCAGGATTTCTCGGCAAACAAATGGAACAGTAATTTTTGATCATAGGAAGCGGTCTTATCAGGGTAAGATCGCTTTTTCTGTTATACTATCAGAAAGTATAAGTTTTTAAAGGGCGATAGTATAAGTGCAACCGCGGTTCCGCCGTCACCCGAGGCTCGGCACAATCCCGGTTTTCTTTATTATTCAAAGTGGGAGAGGGAAGTGGTATAATATACCTCACGAGATTTGGGGAGGCCAAATATGAATCAAAAGAAAAGTTTCCTGCAAGGTGCAGTGATTCTTAGTATTGCTGGAGTATTAAGCAAAATACTGGGGGCACTATACCGTATTCCTTTAGCCAGATTGATAGGGGCAGAAGGAATGGGCCTTTATCAGATGGCATATCCAATATATACAACTATTCTGGCTTTAGCTACATCAGGGGTACCAGTGGCCATTTCTGTTTTAGTATCCCGCAAAGAAACGCAAGGAATGAGCGGAGACAGCCGTAAATTATTTCGGGTATCCCTGGTCGTGCTTTTGGTTGCCGGGATCGTTCTAACCCTTTTAGTCATGCAGTCAGCTCACTTTATCGCCAATTCGATTTTAAAACAACCGCTGGCTTATTATCCGATTTTAGCGGTCGCTCCAGCTATAATATTTGCTGGTCTTATGTCAGTATTCCGTGGCTATTTCCAAGGGCACCAATCGATGATGCCAACGGCTGTATCTCAGGTGATTGAACAGTTATTCCGGGTAGCAGCTGTTTTGATCTTAGCCGTTATCCTTTTTCCCCGGGGATTGGAATATGCAGCAGCAGGGGCAACTTTTGGTGCAGTTGTAGGCGGCATCGCAGGGTTGATCATACTTACGGGTTATTACTTCTGGTTCAGAAAAAGTGCAGGCGGCATGGGGCAGAATTTGCTATATTCAGGTGCCAGTTCTGCTGAATTGGCGAGGGAAATGATCCGATTAGCCATCCCGGTTTCTTTTGGTGCGGTAGTACTGCCTTTGGTACAAATGCTGGATGCCATCATCGTACCTGGTCGTCTTATGGCAATAGGTTATTCTACTGCGGAGGCCACCGCTTTATATGGACAACTGTCAGGAATGGCAGCTGTATTGATCAGTTTGCCTACGATCTTTACCATATCGATTTCCACTAGTCTGGTGCCAGCTGTTTCCGAATCCCTGACCCGGGGAGAAAAAACTGCTCTGAATGAACGTCTCAATTATGCTTTTCGAGCAGGAATGATTATTGCGCTGCCTTGCGCAGCCGGGCTTTATATTCTGGCTACCCAGATATGTGACTTGCTTTATGCAGCTCCGGAAGCGGGGATTCCTCTTGAACCGCTGGCTTTTTCCTGTATAGCTCTGGCTGCATTTCAGCTTTCCAGTGCCGGTCTGCAGGGTATGGGCAGGCCAGAAATAGCCATGAAAAACCTGCTGATCACTGGAATTCTAAAAGTAGTCTTTAATTATACCCTTACCGGTATGCCTGCTTTAAATGTGAGGGGAGCTGCGATTGGAACGGTTTTAGCGTTTTTGATAGGTTCATCCTTGAATATTTTCTATTTGCAGAAAATTACCGGCATCAGCTATGAGGTCGGCCGTTTGACTAAAATTACTATTGTGACCATCATTATGGCCTTAACGGTTAAATATTCATATCAATTCGTTGTAGGGATGGATATAAAATCGCATCTGGCTACAGTTATAGCGATCATGCTAGGGGTGGGTGTCTATAGTGTGCTGCTGTTTATCATTCGCGAACTGGATTTGAATATGGTTAAACGTCTGCTCAAAAGTTAATAATAGTACGGGAGGATAATTGTGATACCAGAAGCAGAAAGAATCATGCAATTATTAGAGGTGATGGACAAACTGCTGGCACCAGATGGTTGTCCCTGGGACCGGGAACAGACCCACCAATCATTAGCCAGATACTTACTGGAGGAGACCTATGAAGTCCTGGAAGCTATCCAAATGGAAAACATGTCAGAGCTTAGGGAAGAATTGGGGGACGTGTTGCTGCAGGTGGTTTTTCATGCAGCTTTAGCCGCCAGAGAAGGTCAGTTTACCTTTGGAGATGTGGCTGAAACCGTCACCAAAAAAATGATAAACCGTCATCCTCATGTCTTTTCCGATATGGATTTAGCCACCAGCGAAGATGTCTTGACCCATTGGGAAGGTTTCAAAAAAAAGGAAGGCAAAAAATATCTCTTAGACGGTATTCCCAGGAAATTACCTGCTTTACTGCGAGCGGAAAAAATGCAGTCCAAGGCTTCCAGGGTCGGTTTTGATTGGCCAAACATTAATGGAGCTCTGGAAAAGCTTAGTGAAGAAACGCGTGAACTGGCGCTGGCAAACGACGAAAAGGAAATAGAAGCGGAAATGGGAGATGTTTTTTTTGCCATGGTAAATATAGCTCGGATGAAAGGGATCGATCCGGAAGCAGCTTTGCAAAAATCCAATGATAAATTTCTAGGCCGTTTTAAGTATATCGAAGATCAAATCAGTTCCCAAGGCAAAAGTTTTGAAAACTATTGTTTGGAGCAGCTTGATGCTATGTGGGATGAAGCCAAAACCAAAGGTTTATGATTGTTTTAGTGGTGGATTTTTTTGTAAAAAAAGAGGATTCAATCAATATGCAGAGAATATGCCATAATAAACCATACGAGAGGAGGGAATATATTGAATAAAACAGATTTAGTAGGTCAGGTGGCGGCCAAAACCGGAATGACTAAAAAGGATGTGGAAAAAGTAGTAAGCGCTTTTTTTGCAACAGTGGAAGGAACCTTAAAAGAAGGTGATAAGGTTCAGTTAGTCGGTTTTGGAACTTTTGAAGTGCGTGAAAGAAAGAGCAGAAAAGGACGGAATCCGCAGACAGGTCAGGAAATCAGCATCCCGGCAACCAAAGTGCCAGCTTTTAAAGCAGGCAAAGCTTTAAAAGATTCAGTCGTATAAGAATATGCGTTTGGATAAGTTCTTAAAAACAGCGCGAATCATTAAACGCCGTACGGTGGCCAAGGATTTTGCCCTAAGTGAAAGGATAATGGTTAATGGCAGGGTAGCCAAGCCTTCAACTTTGGTTAAGGCGGGGGATATCGTTTCATTAAGAATTGGCGAACGACAGATGGTCTTTGAAGTATTGGCAATAAAAGAAAATGCAAAGGCTGCTGAAGCGAAAGATCTATATAGAGTAATTGAGTGATCACCCTTTTTTCAATAAAGGGTGATTTTTTATTCCCTTTTTTCAGCGGTATTTTAGTCATAATTGGTTCTGCCTTCAGCATATGCTTAGTAAGGAATGGTGTTATATCATTCAGTAGTTTGGCAAGGAGGCGGAGTATGTGGAAGAACATAGTCTAACATTAAGTAATCGTGGGTTTATGGAACTTACCGGTATAAATAATGTTAATTTGTTTGATGAGGAAGAAGTGATTCTGGAAACCCGCTTAGGTTATCTGTATATTAAAGGCCAGAATTTGCATATTACCATGTTATCACTGGAGGAAGGCAAAGTATCTCTGGAGGGTACCATTTCAATGTTGGAATATAAGGCAGCAGGAACCGATATCAAGACGAAGGGAAAGAACATCCTGACTCGTTTGCTCAAATAATCGCATGATTAGGCCTAAAAGCTTAAAGCAGGAGGGATACCGTGAACAGTCTGCTTTTTCAACTGCAGACTTTTATTTTAACTGGGTTGACCGGAGTGGCAGCCGGGTTTATTTTTCATTATTATCAGTTAACGGTTAGAAAAGCAGGAATAGGGAAATACTTCCTTTATATACTGGATTTTATATGGTGGATCTTCATTCTGCTAATGGTTTTTGCTGCTATGTTACTGATAAATCAGGGAGAAATAAGATTTTATATTATACTTACTTTATTTGCCGGTGTGAGCTTATATTTTTATTTTTTATCCGCCAGATTAACCAGGATCGTGGACCAAGGGGCC
>CAZNPR010000063.1:0-9114 GCA_964574965.1 uncultured Syntrophomonas sp.
GATAGGAGGCAAGAGATGAGTTACGATACGTTAAAGGCGATAGGACCGCGGATAAATTATACGGAAAAGTACCAAAAAGAAAGAGCCCAATTAGAAAAAGAATTTCAGGGGTACCTGGATGAATGGCGGACATATCCCATCATGGTTATCAACTATACCAAAAAATACGGAGACTTGCCGGCATTGCACCATAAACCCTACGGACAGTGGGAGACTTTTTCCTGGAACCAGATGACCGACATCATGTTTGCGACGGCTTCAGAACTTCTCAATTCCGGGATCAATGAGGGAGACAGGGTCGGGATCTTTTCAGTAAACCGGGCGGAATGGCACCTCTCAGATCTGGGAGCGTTACTGATGAGATGTGTTACGGTTCCGATTTACGCTACCAATACAGAAGAAGAAACCGCTTATATCGTTAACGATGCGGAAATCAGAGTTTTATTCGTAGGCCGGCAGGCCCATTATGACAAAGCCTATCCACTGCTTGACAAGTGTACGTCTTTGGAAAAGATCGTGGTTTTCCATCGCGGGACTAAAATTCATGATGATAAACGGGTGATCATGTGGGACGACTTTTTGGCCCAGGGCAGGAAAAATGCCCGCAAGCAAGATATCGAGGAAATTATGAAAAGAGCCGGTTATGAGGATATGTGTGAGATCATTTATACATCCGGCACTACCGGTGAGCCGAAAGGTGCTGTGCATACGCATAAAACCTTGATGCATAATGCCTGGGGAGTTGGGAGATATACAGAGGGCTGCTTTGTTGAAGGAGATTCTTCCATGTGTATGCTCCCCCTGACTCATGTACTGGAGGGCTCATGGTCTTTCGGGATCTTATCCATGGGGATGCAGTTATACTACTGCGAGGATCACAATGAAATCCTGCAATATCTGGCAGAATCGAATCCGACAGTTATGAACGCTGCCCCACGTCTGTTTGAGAAGATCTATGCTACTGTATATACGGGGATCAGAGATGCCTCTCCTTTAAAACAAAAGATATTTCATTGGTCAATGGGTATAGGCAAGCAATATGGTGATTTAGTTTTAGCCGGTATACAACCTGGTGCATTGCTAACTTTGAAAAGAAATATTGCTGAAAAGTTAGTGCTGCACAAAGTATATGGTCTTTTTGGCACCAACTTTCATCATTTCAATTATGGCGGTGCACCGCTTAACCCTGAAATAGAAAAATTCTTCTTTTATTGCGGCGTTCTGGTTACGGGGGGATACGGTCTTACTGAGACATCTCCGGTTTTAGCCATGAATGGCCCGCATTGTTTTAAATTCGGCTCCGTTGGACCGGCTGCGCCGCTGGTAGACATCAGGATCGACCCCGATACTGGTGAGATCCAGGCCAAGGGCCCAAATATCATTAAAGGATACTATAAAAAACCTGAGGCTACCAAAGAAGCATTTACTGAGGATGGGTGGTTTAGGACCGGCGATATCGGGCGCTTCGACGAAGACGGGTATCTTTATATCACTGACCGCTTAAAAGACCTGATCATTACCTCCGGGGGCAAAAACATCGCTCCGCAATTGATTGAGACCCTGATGGCGGAGGATCATTTCATTGAATATATCGCAGTGGTTGGAGACGGGAGAAAATATGTATCTGCTTTGATCGTGCCTACTTTTATAAATTTGGAAGACTGGGCCAAAAAGCAAGGGATCAGCTTTGCCAGCCGGGCAGAATTGATCAGCCATCCCCAGGTATTGGAGTTCTATCAGAAAATTATTGATAATCGTCAACAATCTTTGGGGCAGGTGGAACGAATTAAGAAATTTACCCTGTTGGAAAATGAGTTCTCGCAGGAAACCGGAGAAATTACTGCTACCATGAAAGTAAAGAGAAAAGTTGTAAAGGAGAAATACCACGATTTGATCGAAGCGATGTATGTCGAATAACCATATGACCTGGTTGGGTAAACTGGCAATAGTTGACACGCAAAATCGGCTTTGATAATATCAGGTTAATAAAAAATTAAATTGAGCGAAAGTGGGTCTAGGGTTCCGCATGTTTAGAGCATGGCTGGTCCGAGTGACACAGGTGCTGTAAGCACTACACCGTATAGGGATAAAAGCCCAGGCGGATAGGTTTCGAAAACGAGACTATCCACTTGGGCTAAGTTTTTTAGAGGATTTTAATAGGAGGAGTTTTCATGGCAAAAGTAGGAATAATTATGGGCAGTGATTCAGATTTGGGTATTATGAAAGAAGCCGGCGATATTCTTCAACAATTTGGCGCAGAATATGATTACACAGTAAGTTCTGCCCATCGCTTGCCGGCAGAGACTGCAGAATATGCAGCAACTGCTACGGAAAAAGGGTATGAAGTGATCATTGCCGGAGCTGGAGGAGCAGCCCACCTGCCGGGTGTAATTGCTGCTTATACGACCTTGCCGGTCATTGGCGTTCCCATCAAAACCAGTACTCTTTCCGGAGTAGATTCCCTGTATTCCATTGTCCAGATGCCCAAAGGCATACCGGTGGCAACAGTAGCTATCAACGGCAGTGCCAATGCTGGTTTGCTGGCTCTGCAGATCATTGCTCTTCATGATAACGATATCCGCGTTAAGTTAGTGGAATACCGAAAAAAAATGGCTGCAGATGTGATGAAAAAAGATCTGTTACTGAAAGAGATCGGAGCAGATGCCTACTTAAAACAGCAAAATCCCAAATGATATAAACTGTAACCGTAAATAGATTTTAGCAAGTGGAGGTAGTCATGACGGATAAGGAACAAATGAGTTACAAAACGGCAGGTGTCGACATCGAGGCAGCCGGCCAGTCGGTGGAAATGATCAAGACTTGGGTAGAGAAGACACGACGCCCGGAAGTTCTGACTGGGATCGGACTTTTTGGCGGCATGTTTGCTTTTGATACCAGCAAGTATAAGGAACCGGTTCTGGTTTCCGGTACTGACGGGGTGGGGACCAAACTTAAAATTGCCCAGATGATGCAGGTCCATGATACAGTAGGGATCGATCTGGTGGCGATGTGTGTCAATGATGTTTTGTGCCATGGGGCTGAACCGCTCTTTTTCCTGGATTATATCGGCTTGGGGAAACTGAAACCTGCCCTGGTGGAAGCACTGGTCAAAGGAGTGAGCGAGGGGTGCGTTCAGGCTGGTTGTGCCTTGATCGGCGGGGAAACGGCAGAAATGCCTGGTTTTTATGATGCTGATGAGTATGACCTGGCTGGCTTTGTAGTTGGCGCTGTGGAACGTTCACGCTTGATCAACGGCAGCCAAATTGAGGTTGATGATGTGATCATCGGTCTGCCTTCTTCAGGTATACACTCCAATGGCTTTTCCCTGGTCAGAAAAGTTTTACTGGAAAAAGCCGGGGTGAAATTGGATGAATATGCGCCGGAATTAGGCAGGACCTGGGGAGAAGAACTGCTCACCCCCACCCGCATTTATGTGAAAAGCATCCTGCCTTTGATCGGGGAATTTGATCTTAAAGGCATTGCCCATATAACCGGAGGTGGCATGCCGGAAAATATTGAGCGGATTATTCCTGCGGGCTTACAGGCAGTCATCGAAAGCAGTCAGATCAAAAGCCAGCCGATTTATGAGATCATCCGCACAACAGGCGGGATCGAGAAGGCAGAAATGTTTAAGACATTTAATATGGGAATAGGTCTTGCAATTGTTGTTTCAACACGTTACTATGATAAAGTGCTGGAAGCATTAAAAACCGCAGGAGAAGATCCACAGCTTATCGGCCGGATAGAAACCGGGAATGAAGGTGTTGTTATCAGATGATCAGAATTACTGAGCCGGGACGCTTGCGGCTGGCAGTTTTAGCTTCCGGACGGGGCAGTAATTTTTCGGCCCTCTGCCAGGCCATTGATGAAGGGCAATTAGATGCTGAGATCGTAGTGGTCATCAGTGATAAAAAGGAAGCGCCGGTCCTGGAAAAAGCCCGGAACCGGAAAATCGATCATTATCACATTGCCTTGCAGGATCACACCGATAAAGCTGCCTACGAACAGGAAATTATAAAAAAACTGCAGGCATATGACACGCAGTTGGTGGTACTGGCAGGCTACATGCGTCTGGTTGGCAAAGATCTGCTGGAAACATATCAATGGAAAATTATAAATATACACCCGGCGCTGCTTCCTGCTTTTCCTGGATTGAATGCACAGCAGCAGGCGGTAGATCATGGGGTGCGATTCAGCGGCTGCACGGTTCATTTTGTCGATGATGGCGTGGACAGCGGACCGATCATTTTGCAGAGAGTCGTAGAAGTATTGCCGGATGATACCGCTGAAACTTTGTCCGAGCGGATCCTGCAGCAGGAACACCAGGTTTATGCGGAAGCCTTGCAGCTATTTGCCGAAGGGAAAATATATCTGCAGCAAAGAAAAGTAGTAATAAAATAAGTATTTTGTACTTCAAGGAGGAATGATCATGTCCAGAGCGCTCATCAGTGTATCAGATAAGACCGGAATCGTAGAATTGGCTAAAAGTCTGGATAAAATGGGATGGGATATAATTTCCACCGGCGGGACCTATAAGACTTTACAGGAAGCCGGCATTAAAGTGACCAAGGTGGCAGAGATCACTGGCTTTCCGGAAATATTGGAAGGCAGGGTCAAGACTTTACATCCCCGGATACATGGGGGGATCCTGGCTAAACGTATCCCTGAACATTTGGAACAATTGCGGGAACATCAGATCGACTTGATCGATATGGTGGTGGTAAATCTATATCCATTTCGCCAGACCATTGCCAAACCGGATGTCACCCACGAAGAAGCCATTGAAAATATTGATATCGGCGGTCCCAGTATGATCAGGGCAGCCGCCAAGAATTATATGGATGTGGCAGTGGTGGTAAGGCCGGAGCGTTACCAGCAAATCACTGCAGAACTGGAGCAGACCGGCAGGATCGGCGAGCAGACCAGACGTGAGCTGGCCTGGGAAGCGTTTACCCATACTGCCGTTTATGACGCGATGGTGAGTGCTTATCTGGCTCCGGACGGCGGGGCCTTGAGAGGTGAAAACTTTATCATTGCCGGAGAGAAAGTATATGGTTTGCGTTATGGGGAAAATCCGCATCAGCAGGCAGCCTTCTACCGCAATATGATGCCGGGGGCCGGACTTCCTGATGCCCGGCAGCTAAATGGCAAGGAGCTATCCTATAACAATATTATCGATACCCAGGCAGCCTGGTCGCTGGTCAGGGAGTTCGAAGAACCAGCCTGTGTGATCGTAAAACATACCAATCCCTGCGGAGTAGCCGAAGCAGATAATATAAAGGATGCTTATGAAAAAGCCTTTGCGGCTGATTCTCTGTCAGCTTACGGGGGAATCATCGCCCTGAACCGTCCGGTAGACGAAGATACTGCCGGGCTTATCGCGCAAACTTTTATGGAAGTAGTAATTGCTCCGGATTTTGGAGAGAAGGCTCTGGAAATACTAAAGGCCAAGGTAAATTTGCGCCTGCTGAAAATGGATATGACGGCCAAAGAACCTTGGGAATTTAAAAGCGTGGAAGGCGGATTTGTGGTACAGGAAACGGACAACGATACTTTTGATATTAAGACAGCCCAAACCGTGACCACAGTTGTCCCGGATGAAAAACAGCTAAAAGATCTGGCCTTTGCTTGGAAGATCGTAAAACATGTAAAGAGCAATGCCATTGTGATCGCCAGGGATGGTGTAACCGTTGGTATAGGCGCCGGCCAGATGAACCGAGTGGGGGCTGCCGAAATCGCACTGAAAAACAAGGAGGAGGCCAGCAACGGAGCAGTTATGGCGTCGGATGCCTACTTCCCCTTTGGCGATACGGTGGAATTGGCCGGAAAATACGGGGTCAAGGCTATTATTCAGCCGGGAGGATCAATTCGCGATGAGCAAAGTATAACCATGTGCGATAACTTGGGCATAGCAATGGTCTTTACTGGGGTAAGACACTTCAAGCACGGCTAAAAGCAAGAATAGCGGAGGGGAAAAATGGGTAAGAGAATTTTGGTGATCGGTCAGGGCGGCAGAGAACATGCCCTGATCTGGAAATTAAAACAAAGTCCCGGGATCGATAAGCTGTATGCAGCACCTGGTAATCCGGGTATCGCAGCCTTAGCAGAATGTATAGATATCAAAGCGGAGCAGAGCGAGCAGCTACTAAAGTGGGCACAGCAGAACGCCATTGATCTGACCATAGTAGGGCCTGAGATCCCGCTGATGGAAGGGATCGTAGACAAATTCACTGCAGCCGGCTTAAAAATATTTGGTCCTTCTGCAGCCGCAGCCCGCCTGGAGGGCAGTAAGATCTTTGCTAAAAACTTATTTAAAAAATACGGCATTCCGACCGCCCAGTTTGAAGTATTTGATAATTTCGATGCAGCCCGGGCTTATGCTTACGAATTAATAAAAAAAGGCAAACCGGTAGTCATAAAAGCAGATGGACTGGCAGCGGGAAAAGGGGTCGTGATCGCTTCGGTGTGGCAGGAAGCTGACCAGGCTTTAAACAGTATGATGAAAGAAAGAAGTTTCGGGGTTGCCGGGGATCGAGTCATAATTGAAGAATTCTTGACTGGAGAAGAAGTCAGCTTTTTCGCGATAAGTGATGGAAAGAATTTTGTCCCCCTGATCGCTGCCCAGGATCACAAACAGATTTTTGATGACGACAAGGGGCCGAATACCGGGGGTATGGGAGCATATGTCAATCCGCCGGTCTTTACACGGGAATTGGAAGCGCTGGCGGCCGAGCAGGTGATCAAACCAGTGATCGCCGCTTTGGATGCGGAAGGCTGTACCTATAAAGGAGTGCTGTATGCCGGTCTGATGATAACGGATGAAGGACCGAAAGTATTGGAGTTTAACGCCCGCTTCGGGGACCCTGAGACCCAGGTGGTGATGCCGATGATAAAAGGCGATCTGCTGCCGCTGTTGGACGCATCAGTCAATGGCGAATTGGAAAATTACCGGGCAGAGATCGAATCCGGCAATTGTGTCTGCGTGGTCCTGGCTTCTCAGGGATATCCTGGGCCATATCAAAAAGGACAGCTTATTGAAGGGTTGGAAGATCTGGATGGGGATACTATCGCTTTTCATGCCGGCACCTGTATAAATGACGGCAGATTATACACCAATGGCGGACGGGTATTAGCCGTTGTCTGCCGGGGAGCGGATATAAATGATGCCCGAAATAAAGCTTATGATGAAGTAAAAAAAATAAATTTTACTGGCATGCATTACCGAACCGATATTGCCCGCAAAGCTTTGCAAAGAGGGTAATCCAATATGGAAAATACCAAAGCACCATTTATAAGATTGGGTATAGTAGTGATCGCTATCGGCTTACTGCTTTACCTCCCCACCCGGGAATTTTTAAAAATGACTTTTATGCTGGGGATTCCTTTTGTGCTGTTTTTGGCATTGATGAAAAGGAATAAAAAGTACTCGGTTTTATGGTTTCTATCCATTGTGCTGCTGATCATGGTCACCGGGTTGTATCTTTATTCACTTACTACGCTCCCAGAGCGTATCGAGACCCGGCGCATCGTCATGAAGGGAGAAGGTTTGGTGGCGGATGGCAAATATGATGAGGCTATCGCTAGTTACCGTCAGCTAGCCAAAGTCGGAGAGACCGATAAAATGAATGAGAAAATAGCCCGGGTAGAAGCAGAAAGAAAAGCGGAAGAAATGGTAGAAGAAGCTAAACAATTGATCGCAGCAGAAAAGGATGAAGCAGCCAGGAAGGTCTTACAGCAAGTTCCTGCTGATACCAGAGCTGCCCGGCAAGCAGTAAAACTGCTGCGGGAATTAGATCAATAAAAGGGGAAGATGGCGTGGTAACACTGGCAGACATTAAGGAAAATCACCTGGTCAGACAGTACATGGATCTGGGCAACGCTTACATTGGCAACATTGGAGCGATAGAGCACAATATTAGTCATGCCGAATTATCCGCTGAGTTATGCAGCCAGATCCTTACCCAACTGGGTTATTCCCAGCGGGAAGCCGAACTGGGGGCCATTGCCGGTTATCTTCATGATATCGGCAATCTGGTCAACCGTTATGGACATGGCATGTCAGGGGCGCTGATCGCTTTCAATATCCTGATGGATATGGATATGGAGGGCGACGAAATCGCTGTCATCATGGGGGCGATCGGCAATCATGAAGAAAACTCCGGCGGCAGGTCAGTCAATAATGTGGGTGCGGCTTTGATCCTGGCAGATAAATCAGATGTTCATCGTTCCCGGGTGCGCAAGCATGATTTTGCTATTTTCACCCCCCGTGACCGGGTCAATTATGCGGTGACGGAATCTCAGCTGTTGGTAGATGAAAAAAAGCGGCTGATCACCATGAAAATACACATCGACACTGAGGTGTGCTCGGTGATGGAATACTTCGAAATATTTCTGACCAAAATGCTGATGAGCAGGCGGGCAGCAGAATTCCTGGGCTGTGAATTCGAACTGCTGGTAAACGACAACAAGCTATTATAGGGGGAGGTATAGGTTATGGCATTCACCCCGAAGTGGAAAGATGAAAACAGTGATCTCCTGGTAAAAACCATCTTAAGTTTAAAGAGCCCGGAAGAAGTGTACCGCCTCCTGGATGATCTGTGTACCGTCAGTGAGATCAAGGCCATGGCGCAGCGGATCTATGTCGCTCAGCTGCTGGCAGATAATACCACTTATAATACCATTGCAATCAAAACGGGTGCAAGTACTGCAACCATCAGCCGGGTGAAAAGATGCCTGAACTACGGTTCGGGCGGTTATGAAAAAGCTTTGCAGAGCATAGCGGGAGAAAACGATGATGAAAAATAGGGAAATACCAAAAGGCCTTCGGGATCTGCTGCCGGATGAAGTCAAGATAAAAAGAAATATTGAAAGCCAGGCCGCCGGTCTTTTTATGAAGTATGGCTATGAAGAAGTGATAACCCCTGCTTTTGAATACCTGGAAGTGATAGAAGCCGGGGCGGGCAGCAACATCCGCCAGGAATTATTCATGTTTATGGACCGGGAAGGGGGCATTCTCTCCCTGCGCCCGGAAATGACAGTATCCATTGCCCGACTGGCAGCAACGCATTTACAGGATGAACCCTTGCCATTAAGACTTTACTATATGGGCAACGT
>CAZNPR010000064.1:0-9067 GCA_964574965.1 uncultured Syntrophomonas sp.
CCTCACCCCTTACTCTTCCTCCCTGCCCATATTTCTCCATTTCAAATGAAACAACCCGCCAGATTCCTGAATACAGCACGGTATTCTTATTTGTATACACAACATAATGCCGATATATTTGTTACAATAGGTTCTATATATTTAATAATAGATTCAAACAAATTTATTTATATAAAATCGGAAATGGAGTGAAGCTATGAAGGTCAAAATTACCGAAACGGTTTTAAGAGACGGCAACCAATCTTTGATCGCAACCAGGCTGCCTTTCAGTGATTTTGCAACGATTCTCGAAAAAATTGACAATGCCGGATACCATTCAGTAGAATGCTGGGGTGGCGCTACTTTTGACACCTGTCTCCGGTACTTAAGCGAAGATCCCTGGGAACGGCTGAGAAAAATCAAAGCCAAAATGCCGAAGACCAAACTGCAGATGCTTTTAAGGGGACAGAATCTGCTGGGCTACAAACATTATCCCGATGATGTAGTACGGAAATTCGTGGAACATTCCATTCAAAACGGCATCGATATCATCAGGATCTTTGATGCTTTAAATGATTTCAGAAATATCGAAGTCGCCATGGACCAGACCAAGCGAAGCGGCGGTCATGCCCAGGGAGCCATATGTTATACCATCAGTCCGATCCATAATCTCGATAACTATGTGAAACTGGCCAGACAGTTGGAAGAAATGGGCGCTGATTCCATCTGTATCAAAGACATGTCCGGGATCCTGGGGCCCCAGGAAGCCTATGATATGGTCCGCGCCTTCAAAGAAACGGTGAACAAACCGATTATTTTGCATACGCATTCCACTACCGGACTGGGCCCCATAACTTGTTACAAGGCGGTAGAAGCCGGGTGTGACTGCATCGATACTGCCATTTCCAGCTTTTCCGGGGGCACCTCCCAACCCGCCACGGAAGCCCTGCATTTTGCTTTAAAGCAAGCTGGTTATGATACCGAACTTGATCAATCCGTGCTCAAGGAAATCAATGATTTCTTCAAACCGATCAAAGACAAATTCGTTCAATCCGGTATATTGGAGCATTATGTACTCGGTTCCGAGACCGATGCCCTGGTGTATCAGGTGCCGGGAGGAATGCTTTCCAATTTGATTTCCCAGCTAAAACAGCAGAATGCTTTAGACCGGATGCAGGAAGTATTGCAGGAAGTGCCGGTGGTAAGAAAAGACCTGGGATACCCGCCGCTGGTGACACCTATGAGCCAGATCGTCGGAGTACAGGCTACGATCAATGTATTATACGGTGAAAGGTACAGCACCATCTCCAATGAGTTGAAATCCTATTTAAGAGGCGAATACGGCCATGCCCCCGGTGAGCTTAACCAGGAACTGGTCAAACAGGTACTGGGTGATGATCAGCCCATTACCGGCAGATATGCTGATAATATGGAACCTGAATTTGAAAAAACCAAGCAAATGTTAGGCCCGATGGCTAAAAATGACGAAGATGTACTCTCTTATATCGCGTTCCCGCAAATCGCTGAGAAATTCTTCAAGGAGCGGGAAGACAGCGCTGCCGTACAAGTCAATTACGCCATCAAGCGAGTGTAAAGGAGGGTATCTATGTCTATTGCAGATAGTTTGCTGGTATCCGTACTGGGTATGTTCGTGGTCTTCCTGGTACTGATCCTGCTGAGCTTTCTTATTTATATCCAATCGATCATATTAGGGCATGTTACGGCTTATCAGCAGCGTAAAGCCGAGGCCGGCCGCCCCATAATACCCGTCGAAGCTCAGCCGGAGAAAGCAGCTGATCAAGGCTGGACGGCCGGTGAGCTGAAGCTGCTCGGCGTGGACGAAAAGACCGCGGCCATGATCATGGCCATCGTAAGCGATGAAACCCAGATTCCTTTGTCTGAATTACAATTTAAAATGATAAAAGCCATTGACCAGATAAATTAACCTGATTACAGGGGGAGAAAGAATGAAATACATTGTGACCATAAATGACAAGAACTATGAAGTGGAAGTGGAAAGAGGCAAAGCCCATGTGGTGAGGACCACTCAGACTGCAGAAATTCCAGTAACCGCTTACGCTCCGGCAGCACCTGTTGCCCCGGCGGCTCCAGTTCATCCTGTCCAGACCGATATCGTGGAGGGTGAACCCCTGAAAGCCCCGATGCCGGGGATCATCGTTTCCGTAAATGTACAGCCGGGTGCCGCCGTAAAAAAAGGTCAGGTCCTGGTGGTGCTGGAAGCCATGAAAATGGAAAGTGAAGTCGTTGCACCGCGGGATGCCACCGTATCCCAGATCATTGTTGCTAAAGGGGCGTCTGTATCAACAGGTGACATCCTTCTTGCACTACAACAGTAAGGAGGGTCGCAATGTCATTTTCTTTATATGATACTATGTTGAAAATATGGAATACATCAGCCTTCACGGCCATGACCTGGCAGGAAGCGGTGATGTTGGCGGTAGCCTGCGTCCTTATATATTTGGCGATCGTCAAAAAATATGAACCGCTATTACTGCTGCCCATCGCCTTCGGCGTTCTGCTGGCCAATCTGCCCTTGGCCGGGTTGATGTCGCCGCCTACGGAAAATGCCGCTGGCGGACTGCTTTACTATCTGTACCAGGGTGTCAAACTGGGCATCTATCCCTCACTGATTTTTCTGGGCATCGGCGCCATGACTGATTTCGGCCCGCTGATTGCCCGGCCTTCCAGCCTGTTTTTAGGCGCAGCCGCCCAACTGGGTATATATATCGCCTTTACTGTCGCCATTGCCTTAGGTTTTGCGCCCAATGAAGCGGCATCTATTGGCATTATCGGCGGTGCCGATGGGCCTACCGCCATCTTCCTGACCTCCAAGCTGGCTCCTGAACTGCTGCCGGCTATCGCCATTGCCGCCTACTCATATATGGCCCTGATCCCTTTGATCCAGCCGCCTTTTATGCGTCTGCTGACCACCAAAAAAGAAAGAGAAACCAAAATGGAACAGCTGCGGGAAGTTTCCAAATTGGAAAAAATCGTCTTCCCCGTCATCGTTACCGTGGTGGTCTGTATGCTGCTTCCTTCGGTCGCCCCGCTGATCGGTATGCTGATGCTGGGCAACCTTTTCCGGGAATCAGGGGTAGTGGAACGATTGAATGATACCGTGCAGAATGCCCTGATCAATATCGTTACCATCTTCCTGGGTACCACTGTGGGGGCAACGGCTGTCGCCGGCGTATTCCTGCGGCCCGAGACCCTGAAAATAGTAGCGTTAGGGTTATTGGCGTTTATCTTCAGTACCATCGGCGGTCTGCTGCTGGGCAAACTTATGTACCTGGTCACCGGCGGCAAAGTCAATCCCCTTATCGGCTCAGCCGGTGTGTCTGCAGTGCCGATGGCAGCCCGGGTGTCGCAGATAGAAGGGCAAAAAGCCAATCCCGAAAATTTCCTGCTCATGCATGCCATGGGCCCCAACGTTGCCGGCGTGATCGGCTCCGCAGTCGCGGCAGGCTTCCTGCTGGCTATGTTCGGCTAGGCACCGGGATACCCCGGTAATTCCGGGATCCTCAAGGAAGAAATGGGACGCCTGGCAGGCACTTGGCTGCTAGGGCATAAGCTCGATTCCGCATTGGCTGCCTGTCTGTTTAAACAGAATTGCGCCGGAGCTTTTTTCCAGGGTGACTGCCACAGTCCCGGAAAGTCCCTCTTTGATAAGTTGAGACATAGCGCCCAAATGAGGGGCCTGGAGCATGGCGCCGATTTCGGTTTGGGCGTCGATTTTAAGCACCAGGCCTTTGCCTTTCAGGGTGAGGCGGGCTCGTTCAGGGGTAAATTCGTGCAGTTCAAGCTTGCTGTGATTATAACTGGCAAAGCGGTATTCCTTTTCACCCAGGCAGAAGTTGATGATAAAACCAGTAAAATGCCTGCCCATGAAAGGGATCTCGGCCACAGAGCACATCAGAGAACAATTTTCCTCACCGAAATGGCTGCTCTGCACCCAGAGATATGACGAAGGGAAAGAGGAGCCCCAGTCTTTTTCAATGTAACCTTTACCACCGGTAAAAGAGATGTTCTCGCCATCCAGCTCCAGGGTGCCTTCCAGACGGTGATCCATGCTGACGATGCCGTGATAGCATTCCATTCGCGGGATATAAGCATAATATCCCATGATGTTAGGATGAAGCAGACTGGTTTTGATACCGTGCAGGGACCCGAAGCTCACCTTCCCGTGCAGTGTAAGTTCTTCGTTGTCAAGGCTTGCAGTTATGCCCGTTTCCGAAAAATGGTTTTCACCGATCATAAGCGCAAAGGGTTCGTCCTGCCAGACAAAAGCCACCAGTGGATAGCGAAAATACGCTGTTTTCATGCATGTCTGCGGCGGACTGCCGGATACCCGGGTAACGATCACTTGAATGAAACTGTGGGGATCGCGCACGTCATAGCTGATACCCGGAATAAAGCAGATGGTAGTGCCCAGGTCAGTTGACACATGTTTGAAATACCATCCTTCAAAGTAGGCCAGGCGCTTGGCGCGCCCCTGGAACAGAACCGGGTTGCGGATCAGCTTCAGCCACATATTTGTTATCTCCCAACTTTTAATTGTTTGGTTCAATCTTACCCCAGGAGTACTGCGATGTAAATGAAGCACGGATAGGGATTTTGTATTTCATAACAGCGTGGTAAGATAATAAAAGATGAATGCGCACAAAAGAAAGGAAACAGCCTATAAACTGTTTCCTTTGTGCGATCTTGGATAGTTGGATCATGATGACTTTCGTCTTTCAATTTTCAGCTTTCAGCTTTCAACTTTCCAACTAACCAACTAAAAAGCAGGAGGATCGCATGAAAAAAAATGATATACTGCTGATCGGCATATTGATCTTCATTGGCCTGGCCGGCTTGCTGGTTTTCAAAAGCCTGGCCAGCGACCATCTCATTGCGGTGATCACGCAGGATGACCAGGTGATCGAACGGATCGACCTTGCGAAAGTCAAGGAAGCCCGAACCATAACAGTATCCGGAGGCTATCATAATTACATCAAAGTGGAGCCCAATCGGATCCGCTTTGAAAAATCCGACTGTCCTGAACAGATCTGCGTACATACCGGATGGATGAGCGAGTACGGCGATATTGCCGTATGCCTGCCCAATAAAGCTATCGTGTCCATAGAAAAAGAGTAAGGAAGATTCCCTATTTTAGGTTCCTATGATAAAGGAGGAGCCAAATGATTTGACTCCCCCCGGTTTGGTCCTACGTCATGTCCGCCGGAATCACGCCGGTCACCAGCTTGTAATGGTCTCCGTCTGCTTCTCCCCCCAGACCAATGGTAAGATAAAAACCTTCTGCGAATAAATGATCCCTGCATTCGGCGAATTCGGCATAGGGGCCCCGGAATCGTTTTTCCCATTCCGTATCGGCAACCGGCAGGTCATATGAATTACCGTTATAATCGAAGATGGCCCGAAGCTTAAAGCGGCTGTCTCTGTGGTTGGTTTTCCGGAAGATTACCTGATCGCAATAGATAAGCATAAGTGACTTTTGGATAGGCTGCTGCATGAGTTCCTGGCTTGGCAAACGGTCGCTGCTGCCGCCGAAAATAGCTGGTTCTTCTGGTGCTGATAACGCTGTCAGGTCGATTGCGATGTCCTTAAATGATTCTCCCCAAATGTACTCTCTATCGATGATCCAATTCTCTGGCTGAAAATAAAGCGGTTCCTGTTTCAGGACCTTTACTTTCCATGTTTCCAGGAGTTTTGGTCTGCGTCCCTTTTTATCTTCCATATCAAGGCTTCTTAGTTCTTCTCCCCCCGGATTGACGAATCTCACCCATTTCCCGGCAGAATCAATGCCGGCTATACCATACTCATCGTTGCTCCTGAAATTTGCTAAACAAACGAATGTCATACCTGGCATTCTCCATTCCCCCCTTTGAAAAATGCTAAAATGATACTATTTCCCGCACCCCTCCTTTATGTATAAAAACTTTATAAACTATATTATACCATTAATAATCCAATTTTCCTTTTTTGCTACGATTGTTCAAAACAGGGCACTCCATGGAGCTGTGCCTCCTGCCGGCGACTGACAGGATGCAGCCGTTGTCAGTGTCTTTATCAGGAAATGTAAAAAGACACCCTCGCTTATTCAAACGATCCGGCTTAATATAGAAGAAACGATTTTTTAAAGCAGGAATCAGCGCACAAAAAGGTAATAATAATTATTGTCGAAAAAGGAAGCGCCGGAACGGCTCCCTGCTTTCCGGGAGGAATCAGTTTGAACGAGACCAGACGTATTCAGGACATGGAGATCATGCGGGTCGTGGCTACTGCAGCGGTCATCATCATTCACAGCACAGCCCAGCAAATGACACTGTCAGAGGCAGGCTATTACGGCAACCAGCTGGCCCGTTTCGCTGTCCCTATGTTTTTCATCCTGTCCGGGTTCCTGCTGTCCGGGCGGGATCTGCATTCCCGTTTGCTGCCCCGCGCACAGTTTTATCGGAAACGGTTCGATCGCATCCTCCTGCCTTATGTGATCTGGACCATCATTTACAGTTTGGTCCTGCATTTTTACTTTAATGGCATGCAGAATGCCCATCTGATCCTGCCGGATATGTTCCGTCATCTGCTGCTGGGCAACGGTTTCACCCATCTGTATTTTGTGGTGATCATTATCCAGCTTTATCTGCTGTATCCCTTTATCCGCAGGCCGTTTACAGCCCATCCCGGAACTTTTCTGCTGCTGTCTTTGGCTGTATCGCTCCCCTGTCAGTACCTGTTATACCAGCATGCCATACAGGGTCTGCCCTTTCCCCCCTATGTGGGAGAAATTTCCCTGATCGCTTTTCCGGTCTGGATCTTTTACTTCTGCCTGGGCATGTACCTGGCGCAAAAAGACTTCAAGCTGGAAATGTCGGGGCGGCTTCCCTGGCCAGCCTGGCTGCTGATCTGGCTCGTCAGTCTGGCCCTGCTGCTTTGGGACAGCCAGCACACCGCTAGCTTCGCACTTTCCATCAAACCCACTGTGATGCTCTATGCCGTGGCCAGCTTTTTGCTGCTGCGCGCCCTGCTAAACCATTACCATGCCCAAAGCGGACCAATTATCACCTGGCTCAGTGACCAGTCCTTTTTGATCTACCTGCTGCACCCGCTGATGGCCAATTTTCTGGTGTTCTTTTCTCTGCATCTGGGCCGCCCCGATCTATGGTCCAGTAATACCGGCACCCTGGGCAAATTTCTTCTGACTCTCATCCTCACCTTGATCGCCGCTTCGATCATCGTTCGCACCCCCCTGGCCAAACCCCTGGGCGGCCAGCAATAGTGGGGCATGCCTCCCCGTGACACGTTTCATTAAGACCTCTCGCTAATTTTTGCATTGACTTCTTTAAAATATAGTGGTATCTTAAGCCTACCTAACGGTAGGTAGGCTTAAGATAAGAGGTTATAAAAAAATGAACAGTTCAACCAAAGAAAAAATTAAAGGTGCCGCACTTACCCTTTTTGCCAGGAAAGGTTATGAGGGAACGACCATGAACGAGATCGCAGCTTCAGTCGGCATAAAGAAGGCTTCTCTCTATGCTCATTTTAAAGGGAAGGAGGAATTATTCTTTTCGGTCTATGAAGACCTGGCTAAAGAATATATCGACCTCATGGCCCGGATCATAAAGGATGCTGACAGCATGAGTGTTGAAGGTAAGCTGCATTATATGTTCGGGCAGTATATTAACTACTATATCAATAACCCGGAAAGGCAGGCTTTTTGGAACCAAATCACCCTTTTTACGCCCGCGGATATGCATGATAAAATTTTTTCCCACGCCGGTAATTACGATCTTATCGTACAGCAATGGATAGAAAAAACTTTTACCCAAGGAATAAATCAGGGGTTAATAAGAAATGGTGATGCCAGGAAAATGACTGCCGCATACCGGGCGTTCAGGGAAGGACTTTTAAATGGAATGATAGTGAGTTCAGAATTGAAAAATCAAGAGAACATAAAATTGTTATGGGAGTATTTCTGGTTCGGAATCAAAGGGAGGGAGTAAGGATTATGAAACAAGCGAAATGTTTTGAAGTAATCGAGTGCAGCGGGTCTCCTTATGAGATAGGAGCGCAGATCGGTGATGCCTGCAGGGAAAATATCCTTAAAGCTTTGGATATAAGTATTGGGGGGCTGTCTTACGTAAGTAGTATCAGCCGAGAAAATATTCTTGCCAATGCCATGAAGTATTTTCCCAGGGTAAAAAGCTTCGATCCTGACCTTATCGCCATGCTGCAGGGGCAGGCAGATGGTGCCGGAATCAGTTTTGAAGAAGCATTTGCCCTTAAATGCGGGTTTGACCTGGGAGCATACTGCAATAATCTTTCCGGTTTATGCACCTCCTTCGCTGTAACCGGCCAAGCCGCCAAAAATGGTAAAACACTGCTTGGCCAGAACATAGATTGGTTTCCCGGATGCCCTATGGACCTGGTGAAAATCGTTCATGCAGATGGCTTTCAACAACTTTCCCTCATCTTGTGGGGAGTTGTGGAGTATACCCTTAATTCAGCCGGCTTTGGAATATGTGCAAACGGCACCTGGGCGGCGGCAGAAAACTTTATGCTTAACATACCTGTTGGATGTTACCTGCCGAAGGCCATGCGGCAAAAGACCTTGCAGGGCGCTTTCGAAGTACTGCGAACAAATGCCCGGGGTCTTGGCTATTACCACCTGGCTTCCGCAGAACAGGAAATGATTGGTATCGAAAGCATTCAGGATGATTTCCAAATAATTATGCCCGAAAACGATATCTTAACCCATTCCAATCACTATCTTACTGACAGGTTTAAAAAAAATGATATGGTCGATGTCCTTATACCAGATAGTCCGGATCGCGTTACCCGGATCAGCCACTTAATTAACGAACATTATGGGAAGATAACTTTGGCAACGATGATGGAAATTCTGGCCGATCATGACAAGTTCCCGTGCTCGATCTGCCGGCATGTTGATGAAACCAAACCTCCGGAATTTGCTTCCGAGACATTAGGAGCTTATATTATGATTCCGGCCGACCGTAAAATGTTTATTGCCTGGGGCAATCCCTGCCAATACGAGTTTATGGAATATAAG
>CAZNPR010000065.1:0-8982 GCA_964574965.1 uncultured Syntrophomonas sp.
GAACAGTCTGTTTTGTTTAATACCCAGTTGATCACCGACTTGATTGACAGCAGGGAACAGATGGAGATCAAGGGGGAGAGTATGGGAGGTGAAGAGATTGAATGATATCTGGTTCAATGAAAATCATACCCCGGGTTACGAGGTAAGGTGGAAAATAACCGATATTCTTCATGAAGAGAAAAGTAATTATCAACAAATAATGATCATGGAAACCCTCGAACTGGGAAGAGTAATGATATTGGATGGAGCTTTGCAGGTCAGCGAAAAAGACGAATTTATTTACCATGAAATGATCGTACATGTTCCGCTTTCCATTCATCCCCAACCGCAGGAGATATTGATCATTGGCGGCGGTGACGGCGGGACCTTGCGGGAAGTATTACGGCACCAGATGGTGAAAACGGCGGAATTGCTGGAGATCGACCAGCGGGTAACTGAGCTTTCCAAAGAGTATTTTCCCGATTTGTCCAGTGGTTTCGACGATCCGCGTGCACGGATCTCCTATGATGACGGGGTAAAATTCATGTCGGAAAGCAGCCGGGCATATGATATTATCATCGTCGATTCTTCTGACCCGGTAGGCCCAGCTGTACAGTTGTTCAGCCGGGAATTCTATCAGAATTGTTTTGCCAGGCTCAAAGAGGACGGGATCCTGGTCGTACAGTCAGAGTCGCCCTTTTTTTATCCGGAAACGTTTGTCAGCACCTATAAAAATATTAACCGCATCTTTCCCAGGGCTTATTCTTATCTTACTGCTATGCCTGGTTATATAAGCGGTCCCTGGTCTTTTACTTTGGGCACAAAAAAATATGACCCGACCGTATTGGCTCAAGACAGGGAAGTACTGAATGGTTTAAAATATTATAATGAAAAGGTCCATCAGGCAGCCTTTATTTTGCCGCAGTATATAAGCGACATGCTGCGGTAATGATCTGAACGACAGGAGCTAATAGTATGAATGACTTCATAAAAAACAAAGCCCGCCAGGAAATATTTGACCTTAAGGCTTACAGTCCCGGCAGGCCCATCGAAGATGTGCAGCGGGAATTGGGGCTGTCTGATATTATCAAGATGGCTTCCAATGAAAACGCGCTGGGACCTTCCCCCATAGCCATTGAGGCGATCAAAGCCAATCTGGATCGTGTTCATTATTATCCGGACGGGAATTGTTTTTACCTGAAAGAAAAAATATCTGCTTTATACGGTATCGATGCATCCTGTCTTTTGATCGGAAATGGCTCTGATGAACTGCTGCGCTTGATCGCGGAGACATTTATCGATCCCGGTGATGAAGTGATTTTTGCCCAACCCACTTTTTCAGAATACGAGTTTACCGATTCAGTCATGGGTGCCAAATGTATCAAGGTAAAGCTGAAAAATTATCGTCATGATCTTGAGGCTATGCTGCAGGCAGTGAGTGAAAAAACCAAGATTATTTATGTATGTAATCCCAATAATCCCACCGGGACGATTGTTAAAGGGACGGAGATCGAAGCTTTCATAAAGCAGATCCCCCGGGATGTCCTGGTCATCTTTGATGAAGCTTACTGTGAATACGCGGATCAGGATAAATTTATCAGCGGGCTTGAATATGTAAAACAAATGAGAAACGTCATCGTGTTAAAAACCTTTTCCAAAATCTATGGACTGGCAGGCTTAAGAGTTGGATACGGTCTTACAACACCGGAAATAGCTGATGCAGTCAAAAGAGTGTTCGAGCCGTTTAATGTCAACACATTAGGGCAGGTTGCTGCGCTGGCCGCCCTGGATGATCACCGGCACGTAGAAAACAGCCTGCAGATGAATCGCCGGGGCAGGGATTATTTGTATGATGCTTTGACGGAAATGGGACTTGAATACGTACCTACACAAAGTAACTTTATTTTGATCGATGTTAAGCAGGACTGTCAGGAAGTATCTGCCCGCATGCAGCAAAATGGCGTTATTATAAGGCCTTGTGCTTCGTTTGGCTATGATTCTCATATCCGGGTCACCATTGGAACTGAGGAGCAAAACCACAGATTTATCGCTGCATTAAAGAAGGTTTTACAGGGAGAAATATGATCGAGGATACAAAAGGCAATGCCCCGGAAATGATACTGGATATTCATTACAAGGATCCACATACAGGCGAAAGACTGCTGCAGGCACTGCAGCAGATCTGCAGGGGGACATCAACACCGCCTTTGTTTATCTGTATCGGTTCTGACAGGCATATATTGGACTGCTTTGGTCCCCTGATCGGCACCATGGTAAAGCAAGGAAACCCGCAAATCATAATTTACGGCCATCTGGAAGAGCCTTTGCATGCCAAAAATATCAGTAAAGAAATTGAGATCATAACCAGCCGGCATCCGGACAGCCTTAAGATCGCCATTGATGCTTCGGTAGGAAATACCAGTGATGTAGGGAATATAAAAGTACGTGAAGGGCCGATCATCCCGGGAAAAGCGCTGGCGAAAAAACTGCCGCCCATCGGTGATTATGCCATTACCGGAGTATTAGGCAGCCAGCAGGAACGCAGCAACTTGACAGGCAGCAATCAGGGCAGTCTGGCTGCGGTTTATCCTATGGCGAAAATCATTGCTAAAGCGATCTGTGCCTTTCACCAGCAAGCCAAGGGCTAGTTTCCATTAGCTGCTGTTTACAGTTGAAAAATAGATATGCTATGATTTTGTAGTATGATCAAAACATATGCTTTGATCAGATGCTTAAAAAAAGTCTTGATTCTCTTTACGAGAATTATTTATGTTTTTAAACCAAACTTGCTTAAGGGGTAAGGAGGATATAATGAAAAAACTATTGATCGGTAATGAAGCGATTGCCCGGGGCGCCTATGAGGCCGGGGCAACAGTTGCAAGTGCATATCCGGGAACACCCAGCACAGAGATCGTAAACAGTTTTGCGCAATTTGAAGATGTTTATGCCGAGTGGTCGCCCAATGAGAAAGTGGCTTTGGAAGTGGGCGCCGGGGCTTCCATCGCCGGAGCCCGGACCCTGGTAGCCATGAAACACGTGGGTGTCAATGTGGCCGCTGACCCGCTTTATTCTTTTTCCTACACCGGAGTGAATGGGGGATTGGTAATCGTTTCAGCCGATGACCCGGGACTGCATTCCTCGCAGAATGAACAGGACAACCGGGGCTACGGCAGGTTTGCCAAAATACCTGTGATCGAGCCATCCGACAGCCAGGAAGCTCTCGATTATACCAAACTGGCTTTCGATATCAGCGAGCAGTTCGATACCATGGTCATGCTTAGGATCACCATGCGCCTGGCACATTCCCAGACCATGGTGAAGATCGGTGAGAGGCAGGAAGTGCCCTTAAAACCATATAAAAAGAATGCCCAGAAGTATGTTATGCTGCCGGGTTTTGCCAAAGGCCGCCACGTGGAAGTGGAAAAAAGTATGCTTAAGCTGCAGGAATATGCAGAATCCACTACCTTAAACCGTATGGAGATGGATGACACCAGTCTGGGCATAATAACCAGCGGGGTGCCCTATCAATATGTGAAAGAAGCTTTCCCTCATGCGTCAATTTTAAAACTGGGGCTGGTAAACCCGCTGCCTAAAGAGCTTATCAAAACCTTTGCTACGCAGGTCGACAAACTGGTCGTTGTGGAAGAGCTGGAACCGGTGATCGAGGAACAGGTAAGATCCTGGGGTATCGATGTCAGCGGCAAAGAACAGTTAACGTTACTGGGTGAATACAGTGCCGAGTATCTGCGGCAGAAACTGGCTGAAGCGGCTGAACCGGCTGGCTTTGGTCTGGATAAAGAAATTCCTGCCAGACCGCCATTGTTATGTGCCGGATGCCCGCACCGAGGAGTTTTTCATGTACTGCGGAAAATGAAACTGGTGGTGGCGGGTGACATTGGCTGCTATACGTTAGGCGCCATCAGTCCCCTGGATGGGATGGACACCTGCATTTGCATGGGCGCCAGTATCGGTACCGCATTAGGCATGGAAAAAGCCCGCGGAACAGATTTTGCCGCCAAAACAGTAGCCGTCATTGGTGATTCCACCTTCGTCCATTCAGGTATCACCGGCTTGATCGATGTAGTTTATAATGGCGGGACCTCAACGGTGCTCATCCTGGACAACGATACCACTGCCATGACCGGGCATCAGGATCACCCGGCCACGGGATTGACCATCAAAAAAGAGCCTGCCCCCAAACTGGACATCGAAGGTTTGGTCAGGGCCATCGGAGTAAAAAATGTCCGCGTCGTCGATCCATTGGAGATCGATCAGCTGCAGGCAATATTAAAAGAAGAACTGGCCAGGCGCGAACCTTCCGTAATCATCTGTAAACGACCCTGCGCTTTGCTCAGTACGGCACAAAAACCTGCGCACAAACTTTATGTTGATACCGAGGTCTGCACCGGCTGTAAAGCATGTATCCGGGTTGGATGCACCGGCGTGACATTTATCGAAGCGGAGAAAAAAGCGAATATTAATGCAGGATGCATCGCCTGCGGTCTGTGTGAGCAGGTATGTGAGTTCGAAGCGATAAAGAGAGCGGAGGTGCAGTAAGATGGATGAGAAAGCAACCAATATTTTAATTGTCGGAGTCGGTGGGCAGGGCACCTTGCTGACCAGTCGCATCATTGCCCAGGTAGCTGTACAGATGGGAAATGACGTAAAAGTATCGGAAATTCATGGTATGGCGCAAAGAGGCGGAAGTGTCGTTTCTCAGGTCAGGTATGGGACCAAAGTATTTTCACCCATTATAAGCAAAGGGGAAGCCGATATCATTCTGGCCTTTGAAAAAATTGAAGCTGCCCGCTGGCTTGACTATTTAAAACCGGACGGGATGGTCATTATCAATAATGAAAGAGTCAATCCGCTGCCGGTCATGAGCGGGAAAACAAAATATCCTGATGATATCCATGAGAAAGTAGCCGGTCTTATACCGAAAACCACCATCGTCGATGCTACTGATATTGCGGTGCGCTGCGGAAATGTCCGGGCTGCCAATGTGGTTTTGGTGGGTATGCTTTCCAGCGCCATGGGGATCCCGGCCGGGGAAGTGGAAAAAGCGATCACCGCCATTGTTCCTGCCAAAGCACTGGAGGTCAACCTCAAAGCCTTCCGGGAAGGATATCAGTTGATGTAATTTGTAAATCAACTGAAAACATGGATGATTTCATTCGGCCGGGGGGAAAAGAAAATTTCTTCCCGGTCAGAATTTATAGTGAGGTGTTTGTATGGACAGGGCATTCATTGGACCGGACCCGGGTAAAACGTATCTGATAACCGGATGCGCTGGATTCATCGGCTGCTCTTTGGCTAAAAAGCTACTCATGCAGGGATGCCAGGTGATCGGGATCGATAATATAAACGATTATTACGAGGTGGGGCTGAAAGAATATCGGCTCGGATTGCTTAAAAGTTTTAAACAATTCCGCTTTATCAGAGGAGATATTTCAGATAAAGAAACGGTGCGGGGCCTTTTTTCCGGATTTAAGCCGGATATTGTAGTGAATCTGGCCGCTCAGGCGGGAGTCCGCTACTCCCTGGAGAACCCGGATGCTTATATTCAGAGCAATATCATCGGGTTTTATAACATCCTGGAAGCATGCCGGAGCTTTCCTGTAGAGCATCTGATCTTCGCTTCTTCCAGTTCAGTCTATGGCGCCAATACAAAAGTTCCTTTTTCTGCTGCCGATCCAACCGATCATCCCGTATCTCTCTATGCAGCTACCAAAAAATCCAATGAACTGATGGCTTATACCTACAGTCATTTATATGGCATACCTTCTACAGGACTACGATTCTTTACCGTTTACGGGCCGATGGGAAGGCCGGATATGGCCTATTATGAATTTGCCCATAAAATATTTGCAGGCCAGCCGATCCCGGTTTTTAATTATGGGGATTGTTTACGGGACTTCACCTATATCGATGATGTGGTGGAAGCAGCAACGAGGATCCTGTGCAGTCCGCCGGCCAAAACAACAGACGAAAATGGCAGCACTGAAGGCGTGCAATATGCTTTATATAATATCGGCAACAGCTGCCCTGAGCAGTTAACTGACTTTATCTCCGCGCTGGAAAAGGCTTTAAGCAAGGCAGCAGGCAGGGAAGTAAAGGCGATGAGAGAATACCTGCCATTGCAGCCGGGGGATGTGAAGGCTACTTTTAGTGATGGCCAGCCATTGGCAAGGGATTTTGGGTTCAAGCCCGGAACAGGCATCCAGGAAGGATTACAGCAGTTCGCTGATTGGTATGTGGACCATTATAAAATCAGATAAGGCAGAGGGCATGATGATACTTTTTTAAGCACTTGCATTACATTTTGGGAACCAGCAGGTCAGGAAAATAATTCCCTGACCTGCTTTAGCTCAAATCAATATCAAAATCCCTTTTTAGGCAGGCGAGAATCCCTGCTGCTCAAACCAATTATCACTCAGGGCATCATATACCTTTTCCAGTTGTTCCAGGTGCTGCAATTCCCATTTAGCCAAGGTATCATATAGCTTTTTGGCCTCCGGGATGTCGGTCTCCCCTGCAGCCTTGCGGTAATAATCCATGGAGGCTTTCTCCATCAAAATGCCGATATGGAAAACGGAGACTTCCATAATGTTTTGTTTGCCGCTGGCTTTGGATAAATTAAAGATTTGCGGTGAAACTGCATCTGATTCCGACAGGTCTAAGCTGGGGGTCTCCCTTTTGTTGATGCTCTGCATCAGATCAAGGAGCCACTTGCTGTGAAGTTTTTCTTCTTTGGCAAGAGACAGGAAGGCATTTCTAACGTCTGGATCAACTGCATTATCAGCCGCCAACTGATAAAAATTCGACCCTTCTTCTTCATTCAACAGTGCTGTTTTCAGTATGTTCAATTCATTGGTTTTCATTTTGTATCCTCCTTTTATATCTACTTGCTTTTCAACAGTACTGATCATGGAGCTATTTCATGTTAACAAACTGCGCCAAAGGCTATATTGCTTTGTCGTTATTCTTCCAATATTCACTCCCGTCCGGAAGGCGTACCAGCCATCCGGTATCTACCAGTCCTCGGCGCAGCTGGAAATAATCGCCAAATGTATGCCAGGTACTGATTATCGCATTCACTTCCTGCTCACTATATTTCTTATCATATTCAAATTTGCCGGCTAAATATTCAAAAACCAGCAGTTTAACTGAATGTTTGGCAGGCAGCTGTTTCAGCTTGCCAGATCCATCTAAAAATCTATCGATTCCTTGTACCATGGAAAGGAAAACCTCCTCAACAGATGATTTGAACTTCGAGATATAACCAACTGTTTGCGTCCGCAAAATAAGTTGTAAATCTGAAAAACCGCTATTTTCATGAGATAAATGCCCGAGTAATACCAATCTTGTAACAAACATACCATATATTTAGTTGCCCAACAACGCTTACCGTATGGAGAAGATAATTTGATAAAGATCTGGACTCTGCCTCACGTAGGGATACTGATATTGATGCCTGGCAAAATTGCTGATAAGATGATTATACCGTATAAAGAAATCTGATCATTGCTCATCATGCCATAAATATACTACGAGAAAGGGGAACTATAATGTTAGATGAATATTTTAAGAGTCACGAAGGTACAGCTGTTTTGTCCACCGCAGATGCACAAGGCAGAGTTGACGCAGCCATTTACAGCAAGCCACACCTGATCGAAGAAGAGGAAATCGCTCTATTGATGTCTGATCGGTTAAGCCATGCCAATATACAGGAAAATCCCTTTGCCGTTTATTTATTTTTGGAGCAGGGGCCCGGCTGGAAAGGCAAACGCATTTATCTTAAAAAAAGCAGGGAAGAGCGGAATACCGAACTGGCCCGCTCACTGATCCGCCGCAGCCACGGACATCCGGAGGCCGTAGATGTGAATCTGGTATATTTTCAGGTGGAAAAAATACTGCCATTGACCGGCGGAGAAAAGTAAACGAGTATTTTTAAGTGAATGATTTCAGGAGTAAAAAATGAATTATATTGTTGACGGGCTCACCCACCGTGGTGAAGGCGTGGTGCGTAAAGACGGCAAAGCTGTGTTTATCCCTTTTGCTGTCCCCGGTGAAGAAATATTAATTGAGATCACCAAAGAACAAAAGAGCTTTTCCCGCGGCAGGATAAAAGAAATGATCACCCCGTCTCCCGACCGGGTCGGTTCTCCTTGCCAGCACTTTTATCAGTGCGGCGGTTGTGCTTACCAGCATGTAAACTATCAGCGGCAGCTGCAGTTGAAAAAGCAGGTGGTTTCAGATGCGCTGCAGAGGATCGGTCATCAAAACATTGAGATCCAGGATGTCATCGGAATGGAAGATCCCTGGTATTACCGGAATAAAGTTACCTGGCAGGTAGGGGAGCACGAAGGGGAGAAAAGGCTGGGCTATTACCAGCTAGACAGCCGCAGGCATCTGCCCATCAGTGATTGCTTGATCATAGCTCCGGAGATCAAAAAATTCAGCCAGTTTTTGGACTGCTACCTGGATGTGACCGGCATTAATCGTGGACAACAGGTTGTGATCCGCCTGGATTCCAAAGGACAGCTCTTTCTCATCGTGGAAGGACCGGTTGATAAGGCTGAACTGGAAAGCCTGGTAAAAGGCTATCCGGGTCTGGAATCCCTTTTTATATATGAGGATAATAAACTTGATCATGTCTTTGGCAGCGAAAAACTGGAATTTGTCATTGGGGCAAAACGTTATCTGGTATCCCCCCTGGCGTTTTTTCAGGTTAATAATCAGCAGACTGGAAAGTTATATGATGAAGTAAAAAAAGCGATCGACAATCATCCAGGGAAAAGGATCCTGGATGCTTACTGCGGTACCGGCAGCATCGCCATCTATGCAGCAGATGAAAAGGACAATGTCATTGGTGTAGATGAATTTGGCCCCAGTATCGAAGATGCCAGAGTTAATGCTTCGCTTAATCATATATCTCATTGCGAATTTATTGCCGGCGCCTGCGAAAAAGTGCTGCCCGATTTGAAGCAGGATTTCGATATC
>CAZNPR010000066.1:0-8747 GCA_964574965.1 uncultured Syntrophomonas sp.
GGATCAAGACTGGCAAAGTAGTGATCGAGAAGTTAAAAATTTGATGGGAGGCTAAGGAATGAAAAGTAAAGTATTAGTTATCACTTCTGGAAAGGGTGGGGTTGGTAAGACTACAACTACAGCAAACCTGGGTACGGCTCTGGCGATGCTGGATAAAAGTGTAGTTATGGTCGATACAGATATTGGACTGCGCAATCTGGATGTGGTATTGGGACTGGAGAATCGTATTGTTTTTGACATTGTTGATGTAGTAAACGGCAGTTGTAAACTACGTCAGGCTCTGATCAAGGATAAAAGATTTGAAAGTTTGTTTTTGCTTCCTGCGGCGCAAACCAAGGATAAAAATGCCGTCACGCCTCATCAGATGAAAAATCTTACCAATGAGCTGCGCAAAGATTTTGATTTTATTCTGGTCGACTGTCCCGCTGGCATTGAGCAGGGCTTTCGCAATGCAATTGCCGGAGCTGATAGTGCTATTGTGGTTGCCACTCCAGAAATATCTTCGGTCCGCGATGCCGACCGCATTATAGGACTTCTGGAAGCAGCCGGGTTATATGATACCCGCCTGATCGTTAACCGGTTACGCAGTCGGATGGTAAAAAATGGTGACATGATGGATGTGGATGACATCATTGATATACTATCTATTAATCTGTTGGGTGTCGTTCCTGAAGATGAGTCGATCGTGATCTCCACTAACCGCGGTGAACCAGCTGTTATGGAAACGGCATCCAAGGCTGGTGCGGCATATAAAAAGATTGCACGCCGCTTGAATGGGGAAGAGGTGCCATTATTTACCCTGGAAGATGAAAGGATCCTGGACAAATTCCGCAGACTGTTGAAAATTGCCAGGTAAAGGGAGGTAATGGTTTTGTTTGATATTTTATACAAAATTTTTGGCCGGGATAACAACAGCAGCAAAAATATTGCCCGGGAAAGATTACGGCTGGTTTTAATTCACGACCGGGCGACAATATCACCGGAAGTGCTGTTGCTGCTGAAAGAAGATTTGATAAAAGTCATCCGTGAATACCTGGAAATTGATGAGGAAGCGCTTTTGGTGAATCTGGAAAATGATAATGAATCGGTAGCCCTGGTGGCGAATATACCTATAAAAGGTTTGAGAAGAGCGGTGAATGAATAAGCCGTGTGATGCATCATTAAAATAAAGTTTATTGGGTCTTTATGAGGATTTGATTTTGAGTGTTAGCCATTTCAAATATATTGCCAATATTTACGCCCTCATCAAAATGAAGATGGGGGATTTTTTTATGCGGCACTATAAATATATCTGCTATCATTAGTTTATCATGATCAAATATGATGTTTTACATGGAGGAATATCGTTTGGAACTTAAACGACTAAAATTGATCGATAAATCATTTGTTATCACTTTGCTGTTGATCATCGGCTTTGGGCTTATCATACTGGACAGTGCAACCAATGGACTGAGCAGCGACCCCAATTATTATATCAAAAAGCAATTGATGAATGTGTCAATTGGCCTGATCTTAGCTGTTATGGTAATATTTTTTGATTATACGCAATTCCGCCGTTATAGCAATGTAATTTATATTATATCGTTGCTGCTATTATTGGCGGTGCTGCTCTTTGGTGAAGAGGCCAAAGGAAGTGCGCGGGCGATCAGTTTAGCAGGTCTGCCGAGCATACAGCCGGCAGAGTTTGCGAAAGTTTTTATTATTCTGGCTTTTGCTGATTTTCTGATCAAAAGGCAGGACCAGTTAAAAACATTTCAACAGCTGATACCATGTTTTATCTATATGGGTCTGCCGGTCATACTGATCCTGCTCCAGCCTGATTTAGGGACTGCCCTGGTTTTTATCGCCATAACCATTATCATGCTCTATATTGCCGGCGCAGATGCGAAGCTTCTAACACGATTGATTGCCTTAGGTGTTTTAATCATCGCGCTATTGCTTTTTTTACATTTCCAATTTGGTATGTGGCTGCCGCTGGAGGATTACCAGATCAAAAGGCTTACGGTATTTATCAATCCTTATGGAGACGGGCAGGGCGGTCGTGGGCTGGGTTGGAATACGATTCAATCTCTGGTCGCCATAGGTTCGGGAGGCCTTAGCGGTAAAGGGCTTTTTGCCGGCACCCAGGTACAACTGAATTTTTTGCCTGAGCATCATACGGACTTTATTTATGCTGTCATAGGAGAGGAATTGGGATTTATCGGTGCTGCACTGCTGATCATGTGTTATGGTATATTGCTGGTCAGAGCGGTTCATATCAGTTTCCACGCCAGAGATCTGTATGGCGCATTAGTCATTATGGGCATATTAGCCATGTGGTTATTTCATATTTTTGAGAATATCGGTATGTCGATCGGTTTAATGCCTATCACCGGGATTCCGCTGCCTTTTGTAAGTTACGGCGGAAGTTCAATGATGGCGAATCTGATTGCGGCAGGCCTTATATTAAGTATCAATATCCGAGGCAAAGGTCTGATTTTCTAAAGAAAAGATAATCAGCCACCCGAGAGAATATTCATGGGTGGCTGAATCAAGCACCTATTATATTGCAGACCCTGCAGTACTTATTTAAAGTAAGCGAGTTTCTCAGATAAAATGGCTTCAGCATCTTTTACCATGGATTGGATCAACTCAGCGCAGGTGGTTACTTCTTTGATCAAACCGATGGATTGGCCAACCATTAAAGTAGCAGCATTTACATTGCCTTCAACCCATGCCTGTTTAGACTTCTGCCCGGAAAGCAGAGGAATGATCTGCCCCAGATCCGCTCCCTTTTCTTCTATCTCCAGTACTTGCCTGGTAAGGTCATTTTTTAGAGCGCGGCCTTGCAGCCCTACTGATTTGCAGATCAACGTAGTATCATTTTCCTGGCGGTCAATGAGTTCCTGCCAGATGTTGGGGTGAACTGCACATTCTTTGGTAGCAATGAAACGGGTCGCCATCAAAACGCCTTCAGCTCCCAGTGCAAGCGCGGCTGCCAGACTGCGCCCGTCAACAATACCTCCGGTCGAAATCACCGGGATATTAACACTCTCAGCTATACGAGGTACCAGCACCATGGTGGTAACATCATCATTTAAAGGATGGCCGCCTTCTTCAATGCCGGCAGCGATCACTGCATCATAACCAAACCGCTCAATGTTTTTTGCATGTCTAACGGCACCGACTTTATGCATGACCTTTACGCCGGCTTTATGGAGCATATCCAGATATTTGATCGCTGGTTTGCCTGAGACTTCTATTGCTTCGATTTTTTCTTCTGCACATACCTTGAAGAAATCGTCAAAAATTTCTTCAGTGAAACGCATGGAAGGCATTAAGGTTATGTTTACACCGATGGGTTTACTGGTCAACTGACGTGTTTGCTGGATCGCCGCTCTTAAGTCTTCACCTGAATCATAATTGCAGGCTGTTATGTTGCCTAGACCACCTGCATTTGATATCGCCGCACATAATTCAGGTACTGCCAGCCATAACATTCCGCCGCAGATAATAGGATATTCTATTTCGAATAACTCTGTAATCCTGGTTTTCATTTCTTCGCCCTCCTGAATAAGTTTTTTATAATAATATATTACATGATTAGAATTTCAAATACAAAAGTTATATGGCCTTTTGATCTGTAAATAATCCCACTTTTATACATAAATTATCTTTGATCCATATATATATAATTAATAATGCTATGAAACTTTAAAAAATATTCTTAAATACTGAGGTGATGGACATGTTAGGAAGTTTCAGGATCAGGATGCTGGCTGTGATCATAATCGTTTTTGCAGTGGGGATCGCGATCCAAAGCAGCCCGGTGAGCAAGAAAGTTGTAGAACCTGCTGTTCGGTATGTGCTTAAAGACTATGGCTTTAATAATAGCCTTAGCCTTTTTATTGAAAATATGAACCCTGCTGCCAAGGAGTCCCTTCCTGCTTCAAGTTCAACTTCCCTGCAGATCCCTTGTGAGTTCTCAGCGGTAGTTCGTAATTATGGCTGGTATTATAATGAGGAGCATGAAAGACAGGAATTTCTGCCAGGTGTATACCTGAAAGTCCAAAATAACACCGCCGTCAAACCTATCATGGCCGGGGAAGTTCAGGAAATCAGCCAAAATGAGGAGGGGCGCACAGTCCTGATCAAACATAATGAAGCGTTTTATTCATTATACGGCGGGCTCAAAGAAGTATTAACGGAAGAAAATTCCCAGGTCAATAGTAATTCTGTCCTGGGGAAAAGCGGAAATGTGTTGTATCTGGAAATACGGAATGATGATGGACCTTTAAATCCACATAATTTGATCAATGCGAAAACATGAGATTTGCAAGGATCGCCGGTATCGATATAAAGGTCAATCTGATTTTTCTCTTCATAGCTGTTACCTATGGATTCTTTGGCTTGCTGCCGGAAATCATCATAATATTTGCCTCGGTCATCATTCATGAACTTGCCCATACCATCATTGGTTTGCTGTTGGGGATTCAAGTTGTGGAAATTGAGATGTTTCCCTTTGGGGGCCAGGCTAAAATAGAAAGTTTTCATGGCCTGGATCCGGCCAATGAAATTTATACGGCTATAGCAGGGCCTTTATGTTCGCTGTCGATCGCAGCGATTTTCTATTTTCTGCCCCTAGCTCCCGCTTCTGAATATCTCGGTTTGTTGATCAAATTGAATGTTGCGCTGGGCCTCTTTAATTTACTGCCATTCCTTCCTTTGGACGGAGGCCGGGTCTTAAGAGCCGCTCTCTCCCAATCCATCGGATTCAAAAAAGCTACCAAATTAACTGCACTCATTGGAGAAATAGCCGGAGTATTCATACTGGCAGTGGGAATTTATCTGACTTATTATTATTTCAGCGGCGCCAATCTGATCCTGATCGGCATCATGCTGTTTTGGTCTGCCCGCCAGGAAGGAAAACTGCTGATGTATTCTTTTATGCGGTTTTTGGTAAAGAAGAAAAGTGAGTTATCCAACAAAGGATTTTTGCCTGCCCGGCAGATGGTTTGTTCACCGGAGACCAAAATCAAAAAGATCCTGATCGAAACCATGCCATCTTATTATATGCTGGTGGTCGTTATCGATCAAAATCACGGAGTACTAGGAATCTTGAGTGAGGCTGAACTCATCGAGCAACTGCTGGAGCGCGGTCCGTCCACCCAGGCAAATGAATGCCTTTCTTCATCGGTTCGCTAAGTTTAAGCGAAATCATTTGTGGTAATATATATAGTACTTGAGAAGCTAAGATTTTTGTTAATATGCGGAGGGAAAGATGAAAGACAAGCTGTTTCGGGATATATTGCCCTTGGTAGCCAAACCGGTCAGATATACAGGTAATGAGCTCAATATGACCACCAAAACATGGGCAGAAAGTAAATGCAAGATGGTGCTGGCTTTTCCGGATGTTTATGAAGTTGGAATGTCACATGTGGGAAGCAAAATATTATATGGCCTGGTAAACGAAACAACAGATCATCTATTAGAAAGAAGTTATGCCCCCTGGCCGGATATGGAGGACTTGCTGCACCAAAACCAACTACCGCTTTATTCTCTGGAAAGTTTTAAACCATTGGGTGATTTTGATGTGGTTGGATTTTCCCTGCAATATGAATTATCCATTACCAATTGTATCAATATGCTGGATATGGCGCGGATCCCTGTATTTTCCAAAGACCGGGCCGAAAACGACCCTTTTGTGATCGCGGGAGGGCCGGTAGCCTTTAACCCTGAACCATTTGCTGACTTTTTTGATGCCTTTTTGATCGGAGACGGGGAAGAAGTCCTGCCGGAATATCTTGATTTATGCTTTGCTACCCAAGACCTGCCCAGGACCGAGCGGTTACTGGCTATGGCAAAAATTCCGGGAGTCTATATTCCTGCTTTATACCGGGCGGAATATATGGAGAATGGGACATTTAAGGAATTAGTACCCCTCCACGCTGACGTTCCTGAGCGGATCCAAAAACGGGTGATCACTGATTTTGACCAGGCCTATTTTCCTGCCCGCCCCATTGTGCCTTATATGAATATTATCCATGATCGTGCGGTACTGGAAGTTATGCGGGGATGTCAGCGGGGGTGCCGCTTTTGCCATGCGGGAATCGTATACCGGCCCGCCCGGGAAAAAAAAGTAGCCACCTTGCAAAGGCAAGCGGAAGAGCAGATCAAAAGCAGCGGCTACGAGGAAATCTCCTTATCTTCTTTAAGTTCCCTGGATTATTCAGGGATAACGCCACTGGTCAAACGCTTGGTCGAAGATTATGGGACCTGCGGGATCGGTGTCTCTCTGCCTTCGCTGCGGGTTGATGCCTTCTCTATAGATTTGGCCAATGAAGTGCAAAAGGTTCGTAAGACGACTTTGACTTTGGCGCCGGAAGCCGGAACCCAAAGGATGCGTAATATAATCAATAAAAATGTTACGGAAGAACAACTGATCGAAGCGGTCCAGGCTGCTTTTAAGTCGGGGTGGAATGCGGTAAAACTCTATTTTATGTGCGGCCTGCCTTATGAAGAGGAAGAGGACCTGACAGGCATTATCCGATTGCTGAAGGAGGTAAAATCTGTCGGTAACCGTTATTCCCGACGTCCGGTAGAAATTAAGGCCGGTATCGCCAATTATGTGCCGAAAGCGCACACGCCCTTTCAGTGGCACCAGCAGAACCGTGTGGAGGAATTTGAAAGTAAAAAGCAATACCTGCTGAAAGCCAAAGGGAAAGATAGAAGTATAAAGCTGGATTTTCATGACAGCGCCACTTCTTTTATGGAAGGGGTGATCGCCCGGGGAGATCGGCGGCTGGTACCGGCTATTCTAAAAGCCTGGCAATATGGTTGTAAATTTGACGGGTGGACAGAATATTTCCAGTTTGACAAATGGCTTAAAGCCTTTGCAGATAGCGGGATAGATCCGGAATTTTATACCTGCAGAGCCAGAGGCAGAGAGGAAGCACTTCCCTGGGATTTTATCGATATTGGCATCAGCAAAGACTTCTTGTGGCAGGAATATGAAATGGCAAGGCAGGAAAAGGTAACTTTAGATTGCCGGCAAGATGGCTGTAATGACTGCGGAATTTGTACAGAATTCGGCATTAGTATGGAAATTGAGGGGGGAGAGCAGTGAAGATCAGATGCGAGTATTACGCAGGACCGGAGTTAAAGTTCCTTGCTAACCTGGATATGATGCACATGATGGAAAGAGCTTTGCGCCGGGCCGAAATTCCTTATGCACTTAGTGAAGGGTTCAACCCACATATCAAATTATCGATGGGCACGGTTTTGCCGGTGGGCTTGTGGGGAGAAAACGAGTATTTTGATCTGGAATTGGCGCACAGTGTTACTCCTGAATGGTTTGTCATGCAATTAAATGCGGCATTACCGCCTTATGTCAAAATAAAACGGGCCCTGGAAATTGACAGCCATGAACCGGCTTTAATGAAAACCATCAATGCTGCTTGTTATGCTTTTTTGATCCAGGGAGTCTCCCCGGCAGAAATGAGCCTGCGTATGGAGGATTTAATGCAGAGACCGAATTTGGCAGTGCAAAGCCGCGGTAAAAAAAAGGATGTTGTTAAAGACTTAAAAGCCGGTATTTATAAAATTGAGGTGAAAGGGCAGGAAGATTCTGTTATTATAAATTTGACAGTGGCAATTGGTGAGCCAGTCAATATCAGGTTTGACGAGATTAAGGATCTGCTTTTGGGGATCGGTATCAAAGAAGAAAATATTACGGACATATATCGGAAAGCAAATTATGTAAGGATCCTGGAAGATTATATGACTCCCCTGGAAAAGGTGGTTTAGTTGGCAAGAGAGTTAATAGCGGAAATATACCCCTGGGAATCCCGGGTGGCGATCGTTGAAGATGGCAGACTAGCTGAAGTATTCTGGGCAGATGAAAACGAGAATATAGGCAATATTTATAAAGGCAGGGTAAAAGATATCCTGCCGGGATTGTCATGCGCTTTTATCGATATTGGACTGCAAAAAAACGCTTTCATTTATGCCGGCGATATCGTGATTCCCGGCGTCAAAAAAGGTACCAATGCCTTGCACTTGCTTAAGACCGGACAGGATATTCTGGTGCAGGTGAAAAAAGAAGCTTTTTCGGAAAAAGGGGCGCGTGTTACGGGCAATGTATCGATCCCGGGACATTTACTGGTTTTATTGCCTTTTCAGAATGAAGTATCCATCTCCCGAAAAATTATTGATGATATGCGTCGTAACAATTTACGGGAATTAATGGAAAATAATCGCCCTTCCAATAGCGGCTTTATTTTACGTACTGCCTGTCTGGAGGCGGAAGATACCGAAATATTGGCGGAATTAACTGAATTGCTGCAGACCTGGGAAGAAATCATGGATAGATACAAAGGATCCAAAGCGCCCAGCCTGATTTATGAAGATATTGACGTTCTGGAAAGAACCTTGCGTGATTATTTGGATGGCGATACTTCCAGGGTGATCATCAACAATCTGCGTTTAAAAGATAAAATCACCAGCTATATGAGCAATAGAAATGTTCACTACGGTTTCACAGTGCAATATGATGAAGGCGATCTTTTTGAGAAATACAGTCTGGAGAAAGATATTAAACGTTCTCTTAGGCGTAAAGTATGGCTGAAAAACGGAGGATATCTGATTTTTGATGCTGCGGAAGCAATGACTATTATCGATGTGAATAGCGGCAAGTATACGGGTATTGATAATTTTGAAGATACGGTTTTC
This sequence comes from uncultured Syntrophomonas sp., assembly GCA_964574965.1. GTDB lineage: Bacteria > Bacillota > Syntrophomonadia > Syntrophomonadales > Syntrophomonadaceae > UBA1368. Next base: position 8,710 of record CAZNPR010000066.1, read on the forward strand.
AAACTTAATTTGGAAGCAGCCGTGGAAATACCCCGCCA
>CAZNPR010000067.1:0-8672 GCA_964574965.1 uncultured Syntrophomonas sp.
AGACTACGATCGTGTGTTCAAAATGGGCTGAATATGCGCCGTCTCTGGTTCGTACCGTCCATTCGTCGTTGCTGACAAAAACTTCCTGACTGCCCATGTTCACCATTGGCTCTATGGCTAAAGCCATACCATTCTTTAAAATCGGGCCCCGGTCAGGTCTACCATAGTTGGGGATGGGCGGATCTTCATGCATGGCAGCGCCGATGCCGTGTCCAACAAATTCCCGTACTACTGAAAAACCATTTTTCTCCGCATGATTCTGGATGGTATTGGAAACCATGCCTAATCGATTCCCGGCTTTGGCCTGCTTGATCCCTCTCATCAGTGCCTCCTGGGTGGTGTGGAGCAGCTTTGCTACTTCCCGTTCCACTTCCCCTACGGCTACAGTTATGGCTGAATCACCGGCAAAGCCGCCTACGATCACACCAAAATCAATACTGATTATCTCCCCTTCTTTTAACTTGCGGTCAGAAGGGATCCCGTGAACCACTTCATCATTTACCGATGCACAAATCGCACCGGGGAAAGGTCTGCCCCCTTTATAATTGGGGTAATTTTTAAAAACCGGATGCGCTCCTCTTTTCCTGCATTCTTCTTCCGCGATCTGGTTAAGATAAGCCGTGGTGATGCCCGGTGCTACCTTACTCTCCAAAATCTTTAATATCTGGGCTGTCACCTGACCTGCTACCCTCATTTTAGCTATCTGATCCGAAGTTTTTATGAGAATCATTTTATCTTCTCCAGTAATTCCTGTATATCTTCAAACACTTCCTCAGTTTCACGGTCACCGTCTATACTGTTTAAGACCTGGCGTTCCTGGTAGTACTGCAAAAGCGGCAGGGTCTGCTCCAGATATACTTCCAGCCGGGTCTTGGCGATCTCACCGCGGTCATCGCTGCGATATCCCAGTTCTCCTCCGCATTTGGTACAAGTTTTATGATCATCAAGAAATCTTAAATTATAAACGGTTTTGCAATTATTACAGGTGACCCGGCCCAAGATTCTCTGCAAAAGTACTTCCCGGGGCACGAATATATTGATAACTGCTTCAAGTTTTTTGCCCATGTCAGCCAGTACCTGATCCAGGGCTTCTGCCTGCGGAGTCGTCCGGGGGAACCCGTCCAGCATAAAGCCTGAAGCACAATCATCCTGTGCCAGTCTCTCCTGAATGATCCCTATGGTTACTTCGTCAGGGACCAACTGACCTGCATCCATGTAACTCTTGGCTTTTAACCCTAATTCAGTGCCGTTTTTAACTGCTTCTCTGAACATATCTCCGGTTGAGATATGTGGGATAGGGTAATTCTTTTTTATCAGCTCTGCCTGGGTCCCTTTTCCGGCACCGGGAGGTCCCATCAAAACTATATTCATTTCTTCATCTCCTATTTAACAAAGCCTTCATAATTGCGCAGCAATAAATGGGACTCGATTTGTTTCATGGTATCCAATGCAACCCCAACTACGATCAGCAGAGCCGTTCCCCCGAACCATAGACTGGTTATCCCTGTAAGGCCGATCACAAAGTTCGGCAATACTGCAATTAAGCCCAGGAAAATTCCGCCGGCCAGTGTGAGTCTGGATAGTACCCGGTCTATATATTCTGCAGTCGGCCGGCCTGGTCTGATCCCGGGGACAAAGCCGCCATATTTCTTAATGTTCTCTGCTACATCTGCCGGGTTAAAGATAATCGCTACATAGAAATAGGTAAAGAATACGATCAGTAATGCGTAAATCACATTATAGGCTATGCTGCCCGTATTGAAATAGGTATTTAAAAATACGTTTACAGCCGAATCCTGCGGTGACCAGGAGGTAATGGTGGCCGGAAACATCATCAGGGACATGGCAAAGATGATGGGAATAACACCCGCCGCGTTTACCTTTAAAGGTAAAAAAGTGCTTTGCCCGCCATACATTTTACGTCCCACCACCCGCTTGGCATATTGAATGGGCAGTCTGCGCTGTCCTTCATTCACAGCAATGATGGCAACGATGATCGCCAGGGCCAAGACGATGAAGAGCAGGATGTTGAAATAGCCAACAATACCTCCGGCTAATTCCTGTCCAACTCCGGCAATCTGAGATGGGATCCGGGATACGATACCGGCAAAGATGATCAGTGATATACCATTGCCAATACCCTTTTCTGTGATCATCTCACCGATCCACATCAGGAAGGCTGTACCTGCTGTCAATGAGATCACAATGATCAAATACGCTCCGATACCCGGGTTTTCGACCGCTCCTGCCCTTGACAATGCAAAAGTCATCCCGATCGCCTGAATAAAGGCCAGCACGATAGCAAAGTACCTGATGTACTGAGCGATCTGCTTCTTTCCCTCTTCGCCTTCTTTAGATAACTCCTCCAGACGGGGTATGATTACCTGCAGAAGGTTCATGATAATAGAGGCATTGATATACGGCGTTATGCTCATGGCAAAGATACTAAAACGTTTAAAAGCACCGCCGGAAATAATATCGAAAAATCCAAACAACTGTCCATTCAAAAGTTGAGCGACCGATTCTGAATCTATGGAAGGAACCGGTATATGAGCCCCCAGTCTGAAAACCAACAACATAAACAACGTAAACAGTAATTTGGTTCTGAGGTCCCCTACTTTGAACGCCTGTGGTAAGGAGTTAAACATTAAATCACCTCTACTTTGCCACCCTGGGCCAGAACTTTCTCTTCAGCCTGTTTGCTGATCTTATGAGTCTGAATAAAGAATTTCTTGTCCAGATCTCCGTTGCCCAGAATCTTGACTCCATCTTTTACAGACTTGATAATTCCCTCTTCCAGAAGAAGTTCGGGAGTGATTTCAGTACCATCTTCGAAACCATTCAAATCTTTTAAGTTGACGATGGCATATTGTTTTTTAAAAATATTGTTAAATCCGCGTTTGGGAATACGTCTTTGCAGCGGCATCTGTCCGCCTTCAAAACCAAGTCTTACGCCGCTGCCTGAACGGGCGTGCTGACCTTTGTGACCCCGGGTCGATGTTTTGCCATGCCCGGAACCGGTTCCCCGACCTACTCTTTTAATGCTCTTGTTAGCACCCGGCGGAGATTTTAGTTCATTCAGCTTCACCAAAAAAACCTCCTTATTTGTCTTCTACTTCTTCAACCACAACCAAATGGCTGACTTTGTTGATCTGGCCTCTGAGCTGCTGAGAATCTTCTTTGATCACGCTCTGGTGCAGCTTGTGCAGTCCCAGGCTTTTTATCGTCTTACGCTGGGTTTGTGGATAGCCTATAAAGCTCTTGGTCCATGTTATCTTAAGCTGTTTTGACAAGTCTGTTCCCTCCTAATTCATTATCTCATCGATGGTTTTGCCTCTTTGTCTGGCTACATCTTCAACCCGTTTGAGGGATTTCAGCCCTTGCATGGTGGCATGGACCATATTATTTGCATTAGAAGATCCCAGGGACTTGGTCAGGATGTCATGAATACCTGCCGCTTCCAATACCGCTCTGGCAGGGCCTCCTGCGATAACCCCGGTTCCTGCAGAAGCAGGTTTTAATAATACCTGTCCGGCGCCGAATCTGCCAAGGATCTGATGGGGTATGGTCCTTTCATCGATCAGCGGGATCTCGATCATATTTTTCTTTGCATCTTCAACTGCTTTTCTTATAGCTTCCGGAACTTCGGTGGCTTTGCCTTTACCGGTACCAACTTTGCCGGCGCCGTCCCCAACGACCACCAGAGCACTAAACCTGAACCTCCGTCCGCCTTTAACCACTTTGGCAACCCTCTTTATAGTAATTACTTTTTCTATAAATTCCGGGGCGACCTGTTCTTTGTCTTGCATCGTTTCCCTCCTAGCTTGAGAAATTTATCAATTAGAAATCCAGTCCGTTTTCGCGGGCTGCGTCGGCTAAGGCTGCGATCCGACCGTGATATTTATAGCCATTGCGGTCAAATACTACACTAGTAATGCCTTTTTCTTTCGCTTTTTCCGCGATCATGGCCCCAACTCTTTTGGCCGCTTCTATGTTCGTTTTGGAGCTTAATTCCCCGGCTTCCTTCTCCAAGGTGGAAGCAGCTGCAAGGGTGACTCCATTTTGATCGTCAATTATCTGGGCATAGATATGATTTAAGCTTCTGTAAACGCAAAGTCTGGGCGTTTCACTGCTGCCCGATACTTTTTTACGAATTCTTTCGTGTACGCCTTTTCTCAGCACGTTTTTGCTGGTTTTCTTAATCAACGCTGGTCACTCCTTTCGCTTTATTTTCCACCTGACTTGCCGGCTTTACGTCTGATGGTTTCATTTTCATATTTGATTCCTTTGCCTTTATAAGGTTCCGGTTTTCTGATCTCCCGGATGTGCGCTGCTGTATTACCAACCAGCTGTTTGTCGATTCCTTTGACAGTTATTTTCGTAACTGCAGGAACTTCAAATTGAATGCCCTCCGGGGCTTCAATTTCCACCGGATGTGAAAATCCGATACTTATCACTAATTTATTTCCCTGCATTTGGGCTCTATAACCCACTCCTACCAGTTCCAGTTTCTTTTCAAATCCGTTGGTTACTCCTTCAACCATATTGGCAATCAAGGCACGGCTGAGGCCATGGAAAGCACGGTGTTGTTTGTTGTCAGAAGGTCTGCTTACCATCAGTTGTCCATCTTCCTGCTCCACGGTAATGTCAGACGGAATCTCCTGAGTCAAGCTGCCTTTGGCACCTTTAATGGTCACCACATTGCCTTCCATTTTAAACTCCACATCTTTGGGTAGACTGATAGGTTTTCTACCAATTCTTGACACTTCATTTCCCTCCTTCAGCTACCAGATATAACATATAACTTCCCCGCCGACACCTTCTTTGCGGGCTTTTTTATCGGTCATTACGCCCCGGGAAGTCGAAATCACTGCTGTCCCTAATCCTCCCAGAACCTTGGGGATCTCGTCTTTTTGTACATTGACCCTTAAACCGGGTTTGCTGATCCGCTTGAGACCAGTGATCACTCTTTCCCGATTGGGGCCGTACTTCATGTAAACCCTTATAATACCCTGTTTGCCATCCTCTATATATTCGTAATCCTTGATGTACCCTTCGTCCTTCATGATCTCCGCTAAAGAAACTTTGATTTTCGAACTGGGGACTTCAACGGTTTCATGCATGACCATGTTTCCGTTTCTGATCCTGGTCAGAAAGTCGGCAATGGGATCAGTCATGACCATGTTTATACCTCCTTCATATACAAACTACCAACTGGCTTTGGTTACTCCGGGAATTTCACCTTTGTGGGCCAGTTCCCTGAAACATACTCTGCACATGCCAAACTTGCGCATATAGGCCCGAGGTCTGCCGCAGATTTTACATCTGTTGTATCCACGAACTTGAAATTTGGCTGTACGTTGTTGTTTAACAATCAACGCTTTCTTGGCCATTAATCATTTACCTCCTATCTGAATGGCATTCCCATACTTCTTAATAACTCTCTGGCTTCTTCGTCAGTCTTGGCTGTGGTGACGATAACGACTTCCATACCACGGATCTTATCCATTTTGTCGTACTCGATCTCCGGAAATATGGTTTGTTCCTTGATTCCCAGCGAGAAATTGCCGCGTCCGTCAAAAGCCTGCGGAGAAACACCTCTGAAGTCACGTACCCTTGGCAGCGCCAGGTTCATCAGTCGATCAAGAAAATCGTACATCCGTGCACCCCGCAGGGTAACTTTACAGCCAATCGGCATTCCTTCACGTAGTTTAAAACCGGCGATCGATCTTCTGGCTTTGGTAATGACCGGCTTCTGGCCGGAGATAACTCTTAAATCATTAACTGCTCCATCCAAAGACTTTGGGTTTTGAATCGCTTCCCCTACGCCGATATTAAGTACAACGCGCTCTACAACCGGGACTTCATTGATATTCTTATACTGGAATCTGTCCATCAGCTTCGGTATTATTTCCTGTTTATATAATTCATATAACCTAGCCATTAAATAGCTAGCCTCCCTTCCTGGAGTTTTAGTCTAATATTTCTCCGCATTTTTTGCATACTCTTACTTTTTCGTCACTGCCCAGTACTTTGTGACCGACCCGGGTTGGCTGCTTGCATTTGGAACACAAGAGCATAACATTTGAACTGTCCAACGGTGATTCTATTTTCTGGATGCCCCCCTGGGGAATGGCCCGGTTTGGCTTCTGATGTTTTTTCACCCGGTTGACACCTTCTACCACCAGTCTGTTAGCATCCGGAATTACCTTTAAAACCTTTCCGGTTTTTCCAGCATCCTTGCCTGCTACCACCTTTATGGTGTCGCCCTTTTTGATTTGCATTGATTACACCTCCATCAACTAAATGACTTCAGGGGCGAGGGAAATTATTTTCATAAAATTCCTGTCCCGCAGTTCCCTGGCTACAGGTCCAAATATACGCGTTCCTTTTGGATTATTGTTATCATCGATAATAACAGCTGCATTCTCAGAAAAAGCTATATATGAACCATCGGGACGTCTGATTTCTTTTTTGGTCCTTACTACCACAGCTTTTACTACATCGCCTTTTTTGACCACTCCTCCGGGAGAAGCCTCTTTCACTGCGGCAATGATAATATCACCGACGGTGGCATAACGTCTGGTCGACCCACCCATTACTTTGATACAGAGTACTTTTTTCGCACCAGTATTGTCGCCAACCTGCAGCAATGTTTCCTGTTGAATCACACTGTAAACCTCCCTTCAATATTCAGGCTTACTCTAAAGTCTTGGCCTTGCGAACGATTTCTACCAGCCGCCATCTCTTGTCTTTACTTATGGGGCGTGTTTCCATGATCTTGACCAGATCACCGGCTTTGGCTTCGTTGGTTTCATCATGGCTTTTGTATTTCTTGCTGGTTTTTATGGTCTTTTTATATAGAGGATGCTGCTTGATAGTTTCAACACTGACCGTAATGGTTTTGTCCATTTTGTCACTGGTAACTATACCGGTCATCACTTTTCTGTTTACTTGGTTATCAGTCACCCTTAGACCTCCTTTAATTTACTTGCTGGCTAGTTCTCTCTGTCTGAGAATCGTCTTGCATCTGGCAATGTTTTTTCTGACATCTCTTATTCTCATCGGATTATCCAACTGCCCTGTAGCCATTTGGAAACGAAGATTAAACAACTCTTCTTTGTAATCAGAGACTTTTTTATTTAATTCTTCGTCGGTTAGTTCCCGTATTTTATTAGCTTTCACTAACCTCACCACCCATTTCTTCTCTTTTTACGAACTTGCATTTGATCGGGAGCTTATGGGCTGCAAGCCTCATCGCTTCCCGGGCAACTTCTTCGGTCACACCTGACAGTTCAAACATGATCCTGCCGGGCTTAACGACTGCTATCCAGTACTCAGGGGAGCCTTTGCCTTTACCCATACGGGTCTCAGCAGGTTTCACCGTCAGCGGCCGGTCAGGGAAAATCTTGATCCATAATTTCCCGCCTCTTTTTATGTGGCGGTTGATCGCTATTCTGGCGGCCTCGATTTGGCGGTTCGTGATCCAGGCGGCGTCCAGTGCCTGCAATCCATACTCACCGTAGGCTAAGGTATTGCCTTTGTTGGCCTTGCCGCTAAGACCGGGACGATGTTGTTTTCTATGCTTTATTCTCTTTGGGGTAAGCATTATTTATCTGCCTCCTCCACTGGTTTCTGTATTGGTCTGCGTTTGGCTTCCGGCAATATTTCACCGCGGTTGACCCAAACCTTGATCCCTATTTTCCCATAGGTTGTATTTGCTTCAGCAAATCCGTAATCAATATCCGCCCTTAAAGTATGCAGCGGAACTTTGCCTTCGGAATACCACTCGGTACGGGCAATTTCTGCTCCTCCCAGTCTGCCGGATATGGCAATTTTTATGCCTACACCGCCCACTCTCATGGTACGGCCTACGGTCTGTTTCATTGCTCTGCGGAAGGAAATCCTCTTCTCCAGCTGCTGGGCTACGTTCTCAGCAACGATCTGGGCATCCAGTTCAGGTTTTTTGATCTCCTGGATGGTGATATTAATGTTTTTACCGGTCATTTTGTTCAGTTCATTTTTGAGTGATTCAACTTCCAGCCCGCCTCGGCCGATGATGATGCCTGGCTTGGCAGTATGGATGGTCACTCTTACCCGGTTACCGGTACGGTGTATCTCAACTTTTGAGATCCCGGCGGTAAAGAAATGCTCTTTGACATATTTTCTTACTTTATAATCCTCATGGAGAAGTTCAGTGTAATCCCTGTCAGCATACCAGTTGGAATCCCAATCTCTGATGACGCCGATTCTAAATCCTTTTGGATGAACCTTTTGACCCACTATTTTACCTCCCTTTCCCGGAGCACAACGGTAATATGACTCATTCTGATCCGTTTCACATCTGCTCTGCCATAAGCTCTGGGCTTCATTCTTTTCATGGTTGGCCCTTCATCAATAAAAATAGCTGATATATATAAATCGTCTGAATCCATATCATAATTATGTTCAGCGTTGGCCACCGCTGATTTTAGTACTTTACCGATCAGGGGCGCGGATTTCTTATTGGTATATTTTAAAATACCCGTGGCTTCCGCAACACTTTTCCCTCTGACCAAGTCAGCTACCTGACGAGCTTTTAAAGGAGATACCCTAAGATAACGAGCGACTGCTCTTGATTCCATTTTGCTGCGTCCTCCTTTCTTTACCTTGCTCTGCTGGCTTTTTCAGAT
>CAZNPR010000068.1:0-5063 GCA_964574965.1 uncultured Syntrophomonas sp.
ATTGACCGCTACAAACAAGTGTATTCATTTGCCATGGGCAGTCAGGAACTCTACGATTTTATTGATGACAACCCGGGACTTGCCTCCTATTCTGTTGACTATACCAATAACCCGGTAGTGATCGCCCAGATCGATAATTTTGTTTCCATCAATGCCTGCATAGAAATAGATCTGTTCGGTCAGGTATGTGCCGAGACGGTCGGAACCAGACATATCAGCGGCACCGGCGGACAGCTGGACTTTGTGGAAGGCGCTTATAAATCCAAAGGCGGACAAAGCTTTGTCTGTCTGCCCTCCACCATTGACATCAAAGGTCAGGTGTCATCCAGGATCAAACCAGTGTTAAGCCCGGGCGCTATTGTAACTGACCCCAGAACGGCGACCCATATGATCGTAACGGAATATGGCATAGCCAATTTGAAGGGTAAAAGTACCTGGGAACGGGCAGAAGCATTAGTAGCGATCGCCCACCCGCAATTCCAGGATGAATTGATCGCTGAAGCTGGTAAGATGAACATCTGGAGAAAGTCTAATAAAATGGAAGGTGCCATCATAAACTTTTAGATAGATTCAGGTTGGATATCTTGGGGGAGATGTCCGGCCTCGGGGGGAAGGACCGCAGTGGAGGGGACTGTGGGAATGCAGAAGGGAAAGCTTCAGCTTTCCCTTCTGACGTTTTTAAATGCTCTCATATATTTGCTGATTCCGGCGTACGTCAATAACCAGCTATTCATTAAAGTAAGACCAGTCAATGTTTTATCCCATACTTCTGCGCCTTGCGCACTACCGTAGACTGGTTGATCTTAAGCACCTCTGCGATGGTATAGCTGGACCGGTAGCAGGCAAAGGCTTCTTCCAGCAGCGCCCGCTCAGTGTTCTCCAGCGCCTCTTTCAGCGGCATCAATTTAGCTTCCTGCTTGGGGTTTCTTAAATCATGCAGGATATTTAAAGGCAGATCATTGACGGTGATTATGCTAGTGATGCAGGTAACTACCAGTCTTTCCATAAGGTTTTCCAATTCCCGGACATTCCCTGGCCAGCTGTACTCTGTCAGCGTATTATAAACCCCGGTATCCAGTTGTTTGGCCATGCCATATTTTTGATTGAAAGTCTTAAGAAAATGATTGACCAAGACAGGTATATCTTCCGTTCTTTCCCGTAAAGGCGGAATGGTGACCGGAATGACATTCAGCCGGTAAAAAAGATCCAGGCGGAATTCATTTTGCTCGATCATGGCCTTTAAATCGCGGTTGGTGCCCGCCAATACCCGGCAATCGATTTTAATAGGCTCGACCCCGCCGACCCGCAGAATGGTCCTGTCCTGTAGGACCCGCAGCAATTTGACCTGTAAGTTCATGGGCAGTTCCCCGATCTCATCAAGGAAGATGATCCCGCCCTTTGCCAGCTCAAACAAGCCCAGCTTTCCGCTTTTGCTGGCACCGGTAAAAGCTCCGCTTTCATAACCGAATAATTCCGATTCCAGTAAATTGTCAGGAATTGCCCCGCAGTTGACCCTGACAAAAGGTCCGTCCTTGCATCTGCTGTTGGAATGGATGATCTCAGCGATCAATTCCTTCCCTACCCCTGATTCCCCCTGTATCAATACGGTCGAATCAACGGCGGCGACTCGTATCACCATGCTGACCAGTTCCTTCATCTTGGCGGATGTCATGATCATGCCGTGGGAACTCTGCCGTTTCATTTGTTCCAATTCTGTTTTATATAGTTCCTGCAGCCCTTCTACCCTTTCCAGTCTGCGCTGCAGATCATTCAGTTCGGTAATATCACGGACGTTGGTAACCACCATGATGGTATTGCCTTGTTCATCATAAATAGGATTGCTGGTTACCAGGGCTTCCTTGCCGGTGCTGGAAGTAAGGGAAATGGTCGCTCTGGTACCGGTCTCCAATGCTACCAGGGTTCCGGAACGGGAAAACACTCCTTCTTTCACCAGATCCCTCATGTTTCTGCCCACACATTGTTCGGCCTTGATCCCCATGACCCGTTCAAAGCCCTTATTGATCCGTAAAGTATTGGCCTGTCCGTCAGTCACATAAAGCCCATCAAACATAGACTCGATGACGGCTTCCATTTCCCTTTCCCGCAAGCCTTCTACATGTTCCAGCTTGCGTTCCAGTTCATTGAGCTCGGTAATATCTCGTACATTGGTAACATAGAGAATGATCTTCCCGTCTTCATCATAGATGGGGTTACTGGTGACCAGGGCTTCCTTGCCGGTGCTGGCCGTTAGAGAAAGAGTAACGCTTTTCCCATTTTCTATGGCTGCCAGTGTCCCGGAACGGGAAAATACCCCTTCTGCGACCAGATCCCTCATATTCCTTCCTACACATTGTTCAGCAGTAATACCCATAATGCGTTCAAAGCCCTTGTTTAGTCTTAAGGTGTTGGCCTGCCCGTCGGTTACATACAAGCCGTCAAAGGAGGATTCAATAATCGCTTCCAACTGCCGGTTCAATCCTTTGGTATACTCTGATTCCCGTACCAGCTGTTCGATCTCCGATATATCACGCAGCAGCATCACCCGGCCGATGGTATTATAATCGATTATAATGTCGTTGCAGAAAGGAATAAAATTATTGCCTTTTAAGTTTATTCTCTCCTCTGAATAATTTGATTCGTCTTTTAATAATTCCAGGATCTTAGGATTATTTATGACCTCAGCGGCCAAAGCGTTGATAACATCATGTTGCTTCAAATCAAGCAAGCGGGCCATCCATTTATTAATGATCTTGATCCTGCCATCATTGGCAATGGCCAAAACCGGTGTAGTTACAGCATCTACTGTAGCATGAAATTTCACTCTTTCCTGATATTCCAACAGAGTAGCCGTCTTTAGTAAATACGGGAAATCAATGACCCCCAGCGCCGATCCGTCTTTTTCCACCAGGGTGAGCCCCGGCAGGTTCTCCGGCTGCAGATCGATCACATCTTCTGCTTCAACTCGTGGAAATTCTTTCTGCATGACCTGACGGATCTGGGTATCGCCCGCTGCACCTTCCATCAAAGAAGCCAGCAACATATCTTTGCTGATGATCCCGACGCACTGCTGCTGATCATTTAAAACTGGTGCAGCGGTTATCTTTCCAGCTAACATTATGCGGGCAGCATCATTGATAGTCTGGCCAAAATGTAATACGACGCTATCAGCGTTTATAGCTTCAACCGCTTTCACAAAGCTCCCCCCTTTGTTAGTTAAATTTTATCACGTTTCGGATCCTGTTGGGAATGAAACTAGGGCAGGTCAAGACTAAAGTATGGGAAAATTATATTGTGGGAGTGAACGAGCTCAGATCAAGATCGTTATGCGGGATGAAGGAAACGAATGAAAGGATCTCAGGTTAAAATCAAAGTAACGTGTGCCGGTTACCATGTCAGTGCGGCAGCGTTGTTTTTCAGCCAGGTGCGACGTTCCTTATAATCAGGAATAATAGCCCCTACCAAATTCCAGAACTCTCGTGAATGATCCGGGCGGATCAAATGGCAGAGCTCATGTACGACGATATAATCCATGATCTTTGCCGGGGCCATCACTGCGTGCCAGTTAAAACTTAAATTCCCTTTGCTGCTGCAGCTTCCCCAACGGGTTTTTTGCTGTCTGATGGTGATGCGTTTGGGGCTTACATTGAGGATAGCCTGATAATGATCGATGCGGGAACGGATGTACGTAAGCGCAGCATCCCGGTACCAGAATTCCATGGCGCTTTTTATCAAGGCAGTATCAGCGGCGGGTGTATCAATGGTGAATAAACCGTCTTCCAGTTTTGCCGAGGCTTTGGTGAGCCTGGCATCCATTCTGATGTAGAGTGGATGATCCCGGCCCAGATACGGAAAAGGTTGACCATCGGTAAATTCTCTTTTCCCCGCCCGGGCTTTCACCTGCTGTATATCATGCAGCTGGCAGGTGATCCATTTTGCTTTGTGGTCGACCAAATCCATGATGACCTGGGGGGAGGTCCGGTATGGGGCTCTGACTTTCACGTCCCCTTCCGGGCTAATGATGATGGCAATGGTCCTTCGACCGCTGTAGATCACTTCAAAATCTATATGACCTGAGCCATTTTGTAATGTCATTTTCATTATTTTCTATCCTGTATAATTGTCAGATTGCATTGCATCTTGCCGGCTGGTCACAGCATAATGCAGTACTTTTAAAACATTGACCACAGCTGTCCCCCAGCCGAACTCACCGCTGTACTGGTTTTTCCATACACTGACTGCCATGGATAAATATTTGTAATTGCCGGAATCCTGATACATCTCATAATGTATCAAGCCTGTCTGCAGGACTTCCAAAATTTCCTCCAGAGTCTTGTCCAGACTGCAGGTATTCACCTGAACTTCGAAAGGATTGGTGACATCATAATAAAGCGAAAAAGGTTCCAGTTTATGAGCCAGGTTAAAGCTGAGCCATGGTTGGTAATAAGTGCCTCCCGTGCATTCGGGCAGGTGTATCTGCAGGGCATAAATATTTAACAGCAGCTGCGAGATCCGACTCAGATAATCACTCATGTCATCATTCGGTCCACCGTCCAATAACTGGATCAAATCCCTGACATTTTCCGCAAACAGAGTCAGGGGCTTGGCCACCATAAAGACTCCATTCACTTCTTCAAAGAGGTTCGGAAAACGGCTGTCAGGCTGATAATCTGTCAGGTCTTCTCCGTTTTCCATACGGCTGATAACGTACTCCGCCTCCAGATGCTGAAACTCTGGCACGCAGATGTTGGTATAATTGACCACGTCACTGATGTTCCCATCACCCCATCCCAGTTCCCAATGGATATGCGGTATCTGCCGGCGAAGCTGCTGCAGCATTTTCCTGGCCTTATCAGTGGTAAACCTGCCTACACTCTGATATTCCATTCCTCTTCTCTCCTGCCATTATCTAAAATTTATATTTCTTAATTCGATTCAACATTTGTTTATTCTTTTTTATTCGTATATATCTTAACAAAAAATTCTGCATTTGGTTAGTTAAATTGTAAAATTATGCACTAATTCAACAAAAAGCGGGCATATCCTTGAGATATCCCCGTGTTTCG
>CAZNPR010000068.1:5163-8508 GCA_964574965.1 uncultured Syntrophomonas sp.
AGGTACGTCGATTGAGCGTTACTTGCAGGCTACGCAGCACTTAGCCATTTTTGCCGCTCTGGTTAAAATTCAGATTTAAATTCCTGCGGCTTTCGATCCTGGAACAACAATTCCTGGTTTTTCAAGCTGACCCGGGTGCCCCGGGGAACGGACTGGGTGATGAAAACATTACTGCCGATCACTACATCCTTGCCGATAATGGTATCCCCGCCTAAAATGGAGGCTCCGGAATAGATCACCACATTGTCTTCAATGGTAGGATGCCGTTTGGATCCTCTAAGCTGCTGCCCGCCTCTTGTAGATAAGGCGCCGATGGTAACGCCCTGGTAAATTGTCACATAATCACCGATCACCGAGGTTTCACCGATGACGATCCCGGTGCCGTGATCCATGAAGAAGTATTTGCCGATGGTAGCTCCGGGATTGATGTCGATGCCGGTGCGGCTGTGGGCGTATTCGGTCATGATCCTGGGAATCAGCGGCACTTTCATAAGATAGAGCTCATGGGCCAGGCGGTAAACAAACAAGGCGAAGACCCCCGGATAAGAGAATATGATCTCATCCCTGTCCCCGGCCGCCGGGTCACCATCAAAGGCTGCCTGTACGTCTGTTTCCAGGATCTCCATCACAGGAGGGATCTTGCTTAAAAAATCACAGCAGATCTTAGTGGCCTGTTCCTCGATATCCTCATGGCTGCCATTGGTTTTAAACGCCTGGTGTTTAAGGGCACAGACCAGCTGACCATAAAGTTTGTCATGGATATCCAGCATTACATTGCCCATATAGTAGTGCATACTGGTATTGTCAAGGTTTTGTTTACCGAAATAATCCGGAAAAAGCAACACTCTAAAATCGTTGATGATGCTGATGATGGTATTTCGATTGGGAAGCGCAGAGGATTCCTTGTTGGCACAATAGCGAAAGCGGCTGTGCTTTTCGGTGATCTCCCCCACCAAATCTTTTAATTGCTTCTCAAACGTTTCCTGCAATGGCTTCGCCTCCTAATCATTATTTCGAAACAGGGGTATCCCCGTGTTTCGTTATTTGCGTTTGTTCTTAGATTTTGCGTAATCACGGGCATTTTTAATCCCCCCAAATTCGGAGAACATCTCATCGATTTTCTCTTTTTCGATCTGCCGGGAGTTTAAGCTTTCATACTTGGCTTCCTTTTGCAGCTTTTTATAGTTTTGCAGGCGTGCTTCATCTATTACTCCGTCTTCGATCGCCTGCCTGATGGCACAACCCGGTTCACGCTCATGCCGGCAGTCTTTGAACCGACAAGATCTGGTCAGTTCATCTATATCAGCAAAGGACCTGGAAAGGTCTGCACTTTCCAATCCCAGTTCACGCATTCCGGGTGTATCAATGACCGCGCCGCCTCCAGGGATCAGCAAGAGCTCACGCCGTGTGGTGGTATGCTTGCCTTTATCATCGCTTCTCAATCCCTGGGTAGCGATTAGATCTTCCCCTATCATCCGGTTGATCAAAGTGGATTTGCCCACCCCTGAGGATCCGATAAAAGCTACTGTTTTACCCGGGATGATATATTTCAGTATATCCTTATAACCGTCTGCTGTCATGCTGGAGGTTACCAGCACGTCACCCCCAATGGTTACCCGGCTTACTTCAAGCAGTCTTTCCGACAGATCCTGGCATAGATCAGCCTTGGTCAGTACCACCACTGGTACCGCACCGCTGTCCCAGGCAATGGAAAGGTAACGCTCCAGGCGGCGCAGGTTAAAATCATTATTTAATGACATACAAATAAATACTGTATCGATATTGGCCGCCACCACCTGGACATCGTGGGCTGTCCCTGCCGCCCGGCGCACAAACATACTTTTTCTGCGGAGTATATGATGAATGATGGCATTGCCGCTGGCCTCTTCTTCACGGTCCATCATAACAAAATCGCCTACTGCAGGGTAATCTGTCATATCTTCTGACGCATAACGCAGCTTGCCGGTGATTTCCGCCAGTAATTCTGTTTTCTCCGAAGCCACCTTATATAGATCCTTATACTGTGCGATCACCCTTCCCAAAAATAGATCCGGATACTGTTCCGCTGCTTTGATCACATTTCCTGAAAAACCAAGATTTATTGACCGGTCCTGCAAAATTTACACCTTCCCTGTCATGAAAAAGTTTAAATGAATAACTGCTTTTTCATTATTATAACGCCAATACCTGTCCTTTGTGTCTATTTACATCCTATATTATACGATCTTTATCAGGAAGAACGAAAACCAGAGGGGATTTCTCTATTTGCGCCGTTGATTATATGACTCGTTTGATCTGCTGGAATGCGGTGGGGATCGCTAAACTGTCCAGCTCATCCCTATGGACCCATTTAAAATCCGTCAACAGACTTAATGCATCGCCTTCCTCCAGGGTTGCTTCATATACTTTCATCTTCCATTCAATATGGGTAAAAACATGCCTGGCATCGATAAGATGTCTGCCGGTTTTAAGCTTTAACTTATATTCTTCCTCAAACCTGACGGTCAGTTCCTTTTTCAGGCTCCCTTCCACTCCGGGGAATTCCCATAGGCCAGCTAATAATCCCGTTGCTGGCCGCCTGTGCATCAAGATCAAATCACCCTGTTTGATCACTGCCACCAAACGCTGGATCTCCTTGACCGGTGCTTTCTTTTTCATGACCGGCCATTCACTTTGCTGCTTTTGCTGGTAAGCCTGACATTCAACCGTAAGCGGACAGCGGCTGCAAACCGGATGACGAGGAATACATACCAGGGCCCCCAGTTCCATCAAGGCCTGGGTAAAGTCTCCTTCCCTGCCGGGGGGGAAACTCTCAGCAACCATCAACCTGATCTTGGTCTGTACATTTCTCTCTTCTATATCCGGCCAGGCAAAAATACGGCTCATGACCCGCAGAACATTCCCATCCACAGCCGGTACAGGTTGTCCAAAAGCAATGCTCATAATTGCTCCCGCAGTATAGGGCCCAATACCAGGCAATGAAATGATCTGCTGATAAGAGGAAGGAATGGTACCGCCCCATTCCTTTATGATCATCCGGGCGGCTTTGTGCAAGTTCCTGGCTCGGGAATAATATCCCAGTCCTTCCCAAACCTTTAGCACTGTATCCAATTCCGCTGCTCCCAGGCTCTCGATATCCGGAAACTGCATCATCCAGTGCTGATAATGATCCCTGACAGCCTCCACCCGGGTCTGCTGCAGCATGATTTCTGAAACCCAGATTGCATACGGATCCCGGCTCTTCCTCCAGGGGAGATCCCGTTTGTTTTTATCGTACCAGTCCAGGAGTTTTTGCACCCAAAGTTCCATCA
The DNA here is from genome assembly GCA_964574965.1 of uncultured Syntrophomonas sp. Classification (GTDB taxonomy): domain Bacteria; phylum Bacillota; class Syntrophomonadia; order Syntrophomonadales; family Syntrophomonadaceae; genus UBA1368. The sequence continues at coordinate 8,475 of CAZNPR010000068.1, forward strand.
TCGCTCCTTGATCAATAAATATCTTCTAACCTGG
>CAZNPR010000069.1:0-1066 GCA_964574965.1 uncultured Syntrophomonas sp.
CTCCCCGGTGAAATTGGAATAAACAGCAGAAGGAGCCATGGCCTTTTTACCGCCTATCTGCAGCGGACGCACATAAGCGCCGCCATGATACAACTGTATCCAAGCTTTGGCGCCGGCTGCCTGGATACTGCTGGCAAGCGCTGCAAAAGCAGGGATAGCCTGGTCGGTTTCGAGCGAAGGCGCCAGGGGGCCTACTCCCAGTTGGCCGATCCCGACCGGGCCCACCGTTACGATACCCGCACCGCCCCGGGCTCTTTCCAGGTAAAAATTCATATAGCGGTCATTTAATTTTTCATCATATGAATAAAACAAGCCCATCGCCGGAAAAACGATCCGGTTCTTTATTACGGTTTTGTTGATGGTAATGGGGCTGAATAGTTGTTTGAACATAAAACTCTCCTCCGTTTATCTCCAGCTTTATTGCTATATATAATGAATGTTTTAATGAATTTATGCAGAATATGACAGGCAGAAGAAAGAACAGATCTGACTAAAGCTGACTAAAATTTGACTAAAAAGTCTTCGCAACTTACAAATATAAAGAATGATTCGGTCATTGGAATCCAATATCCTGCCAGCAGTTTTCATAAAATGAAATTTAGCGATTTTCAAAGTATCGGCCCTTGTATTCAAAAGTGCAATCGCCAGCAATCATCGCAGCGTATAAAATTATGTTTGACCAATATTGACTAATAAAATACTGAGAACTATAATTAATATCAGGAAGCAATTCATATTTTATTTAGAGAACAAAGAAATCAGCTATATTAGCTGAATCAAGTTAGATCAACAAGGAGGTAATCGAAATGGCAAAAGCTTTAGGTATCGATTTAGGAACCACAAATTCAGCTGTGGCTATTATGGAAGCTGGCAGCCCTGAAGTTATAACCAATGCGGAGGGAGGAAGAACGACCCCTTCCGTGGTGGCATTTAAAGGAGAAGAAAGACTGGTAGGGCAGATCGCCAAACGCCAGGGAGCTTTAAACCCGGAGAACACCTTTTATTCCGTAAAAAGATTTATCGGCCGGAGATATTCAGAAGTTGCCGATGAAAGGACTTTGGTTCC
>CAZNPR010000069.1:1166-2639 GCA_964574965.1 uncultured Syntrophomonas sp.
GATGGCGTTTTTGAAGTGAAGTCGACCAATGGCAATACCCATTTAGGCGGGGATAATTTTGACAAACGGATCGTGGATTGGCTGGCGGAAGAATTCAAAAAAGATTATGGCATCGATCTGCGTAAAGACAAACAAGCTCTGCAGCGTTTGACTGAAGCGGCTGAAAAAGCCAAGGTGGAACTGTCAAGTGTAATGGAAACCCAGATCAGCCTGCCCTTTATTACAGCTGATGCTGACGGACCCAAACATTTGGAAATGAAACTTTCAAGGGCTAAATTTGAAAACCTGATCCATGATTTGATCGAGCATCTTCGGGCTCCCGTTGATAATGCTTTAAAGGACGCCCGTTTGACCAAACAGGATATTGATGAAGTGATTTTGGTGGGCGGTTCCACCAGGGTACCGGCAGTGCAGAAGCTGGTCCGGGATCTGACCGGCAAAGAGCCGAATATGGGTGTAAATCCTGATGAGGTAGTGGCGGTTGGAGCAGCGATCCAGGCCGGTGTATTGTCCGGGGAAGTCAAAGATGTAGTGCTGTTGGATGTTACTCCGCTGTCATTGGGAGTAGAGACCATGGGCGGCATCATGACAAAAATCATCGAAAGAAATACGACCATCCCGGTACGCAGGAGTGAAGTATTCTCCACGGCCGAGGACAATCAACCGGCAGTTGATATCAACGTGCTGCAAGGGGAAAGAGAACTGGCCCGCGATAACCGTTCATTAGGCCAGTTTAAACTGGAAGGAATTCCTGCAGCGATGAGGGGGATCCCGCAAATTGAGGTGACATTTGATATTGATGCCAATGGGATTTTGAAAGTGAGCGCCCGGGACAAATCCACCGGCAAGGAACAAACTGTGACCATCAGCAATTCATCCAATCTGGATAAGGCAGAGATTGACCGCATGATCGACGAAGCTAAAAGACACAGCGCAGAAGACCGCCAGAGAAGGCAAGAAGCTGAGGCCCGCAACAATGCTGATTCGGTATGTTACAATGCCGCTCATCAACTGGATGGAATGGGAGAATCGGCTGACAAGGAAAACGCCCGTGCAGCAGTGAACGATCTGCGCAGGTTATTGGATGAAAAGGCACCGATTCCGCAAATTGAAGAAAAGGCAAGAGAATTGGAAACGATCATGCAGAGCCTGGGCAATGCCAGTACTGGTGAAAGCCGCAGCGAGCCTGCTGAGGCTCAAGTGATCGATGCCGAGTTTGATGAAAATTAAAGTAGTAATAGGTTAGGAGGCTTAGAGTATGGCGGTAACCTTTCGGGATTATTATGAAATATTAGGTGTCCCTCGTGATGCGGACGCTAAAAAAATTAAGGCCGCATACCGGAAGCTGGCTCGTAAATGGCACCCTGACCTTCATTCAGCTAAGGACAAGGAGCAGGCGGAAGAAAAATTCAAGGAAATAAATGAAGCATACGAAGTATTAAGCGATGCCGAGAAGCGGTCAAAATATGACCG
>CAZNPR010000069.1:2739-8423 GCA_964574965.1 uncultured Syntrophomonas sp.
GAAGTAAAAATACCAGCCGGAGCAACGGAAGGAAGTACGATCAGGCTTAAAGGACAGGGCGGCGAAGGTTCCGGCGGCGGAGACTGCGGTGACCTGTACCTGAAAGTTAAGCTGCTTCCGCATCCGGTGTTTACTGTAAAAGGCAAAGATGTGGAAAATGTTTTAAATATAAGGCCCGATCAAGCTGTTTTAGGTGGCAAAGTTTCCGTTCCTACCCTGGATAAAACGGTGATCGTATCCATACCGCCGGGAACTTCCAGCGGTAAAAGGCTGCGGTTGAAAGAGCTTGGACTGCCCGGCCGGGGCGGACAAAAAGGTGATCAATTCGTGAAAATCAATATTGACATAAAACCCAATAGCACTGATGAAGAGAAAGAATTGTACAAGAAAATCAGGGCGATTTACGAAAAGTAGGGGTGTTTAATATGAAAATGGTTCGCGTAGTATTCCCTGCTGAAGAAGACTGGCTGCCGGTGTCCATGCTTTCTATCCACCCCGGACTCCTGGAGATCCTGGAGGAACTGGGTGTAGTTGAAATCGTAAATGAGCAAGTAGAAAGCCGGGATCTATACAGGATCAATAAAATAACCAGGCTGCGAGATTCGCTGGGTATCAATCTTAGCGGGGCGATTTTGATTTGTGACTTATTGGAAAGAATTTCGGAACTGGAAGAGGAAGTTCGCCAGTTAAAGGAAAAGAGGTAAGAGGATATGGATATGGAGAGGTTCACGCAAAAATCCCGCCAGGCATTGCTGGATGCCCAGAACCTGGCGGCTGAAAACCACCACCAGGAGTTTGGCGGCAAGCACTTGATGATGGCCTTATTGGAACAGGAAGGCGGAGTCACGTTGCGTTTCCTGGAACAAGCGGGAATCGGGGTTTCTTCATTTAAAGAAGGCCTGCAGCGCCTGCTTGAAAAAATCCCTTCCGTATATGGTTATGAAGGTTCCGTGTATATGAGCGCTGTTGCCTCGCGGATCCTATCCAGAGCAGAAAAAGAGGCTCAAAGCCTAAAAGACGAATATGTAAGTGCAGAACATCTGATTTTAGGTATTATCAGCGAAGGAGAAAACGATCTGAAAGAGCTTTTCGCCCGGGTGGGCCTGACCCGGGAAAACCTGCTTGGTGCCATGCGCAGTGTACGCGGGTCACAGCGGGTGACCAGCGATAACCCAGAAGATAGCTATGAAGCGCTGGGAAAATACGGCCGTGATCTGACCAGGATGGCGGCAGAGGGCAAGCTGGATCCGGTAATTGGAAGGGATGAGGAAATCCGCAGAGTAATGGAGATACTATCCCGCCGCACCAAAAACAATCCGGTATTGATCGGTGAACCAGGCGTTGGGAAAACCGCAATTGTTGAAGGTCTGGCCCGCCGCATTACTGCTGGTGACGTGCCGGAAGGCTTAAAGGGCAAACAATGCATTGCTCTGGATATGGGTTCCCTGGTAGCCGGCGCCAAGTACCGCGGTGAGTTCGAAGAGCGCTTGAAGGCAGTATTAAAGGAAGTTGAGAAGTCCAATGGGCGGATCATTCTTTTCATTGATGAATTGCATACGGTGGTAGGTGCAGGGGCGGCAGAAGGAGCAATGGATGCCAGTAACCTCCTCAAACCGATGCTGGCCAGAGGAGAACTCCGCGCCATTGGAGCAACCACCCTTGATGAATATCGCAAACATATTGAAAAAGATGCGGCCCTGGAAAGAAGATTCCAGCCAATCATGGTTAATCAGCCTTCAGTGGAAGATACGATCTCCATCCTGCGCGGCTTAAAAGAACGCTACGAAGTCCATCATGGGGTAAGGATCCAGGATGCCGCTCTGGTAGCGGCGGCGGTTTTATCCGACCGCTATATATCTGACCGGTTTCTGCCCGATAAAGCCATTGACCTGGTAGACGAAGCAGCCGCCAAACTACGGACTGAAATCGACAGTATGCCGGCAGAGCTGGACGAAATAACCCGCCGGATCATGCAATTGGAGATCGAAGCAGCAGCTTTGAAAAAGGAAAAGGATAATGCTTCTCAGGAACGGTTAGGCAATCTTTTGAAAGAACTGCAGGATCTGCACAGTGAATCAGACGCCATGCAAGCGGGCTGGCAGGCAGAAAAACAGTCGATCGCCCGGGTACAGAAAATCAAACGGGAGATAGAAGAATGCCGTACTGAAATGGAAAGGGCCGAAAGAGAAGTGAATTTGGATCGTGCGGCTGAATTAAAGTACGGCCGCTTAAATGATTTGGAACGTAAGCTTAAGGCAGAGGGAGAACATTTGGCCGGCAAGCATCAAGCCAGCCGCTTGTTAAAAGAAGAAGTTGATGATGAAGATATAGCGAAAGTTGTAAGCCGCTGGACCGGTATCCAGGTAAGCCGGTTAATGGCAGGCGAAAGGGAAAAATTGATGCATTTGAGCGATATCCTGCATCAGCGAGTCGTTGGACAAAGCGAAGCAGTCCAGGCAGTGGTCGATGCTGTCATAAGATCGCGGTCAGGATTAAAAGATCCCAATCGCCCGGTAGGCAGTTTCATTTTTCTGGGTCCCACCGGAGTGGGGAAAACCGAGCTGGGAAAAGCACTGGCCGAGGCACTTTTTGATGACGAAAGAAACATGATCAGGATCGATATGACCGAGTATATGGAAAAGCATAGTATCGCCCGTTTGATAGGCGCCCCTCCCGGGTACGTGGGCTATGACGAAGGCGGACAACTGACAGAGGCCGTACGAAGAAAACCATACACAGTCATCTTGTTTGACGAGATAGAAAAGGCCCATAATGATGTATTCAACCTTTTGCTGCAGATTTTAGATGATGGCCGGTTGACCGACGGCAAAGGCCGGACGGTCGATTTCCGCAATACCATCATTATTATGACCTCCAATATTGGCAGCCATGAGATCCTGAATTTCCAGGAGACCGGCGGGGACTATGAGGAAATGAAGGCCAGAGTGACCGGTATGCTGAAAAGCTATTTCCGACCCGAATTCTTAAACCGAGTGGATGAAATCATTGTGTTCCATGCACTCGACCAGCAGCAGATCCAGACCATCGCTGAAGTGCTCCTTAAAAATCTGGCTTTAAGATTCCGCAAAAATATTGGTGCCCACCTGCGCTGGGATCATGATGCTTTGCAGTATATGGCAGAGAAAGGTTACGATCCGGCTTACGGAGCCAGGCCTTTGAAACGGCTGGTACAGCATGAGATCGAAACCATGTTGTCGAGATATATCATCAAGGGAGAGATCGAGCCGGATGACACTGTGACTTTAGGTGCTTCAGGCGAGGAACTGACTGTAAACATCGAGAAACGATCATAACAGCTTAACATGGTAAATAATTTGACAACCGGATTAGTTTGAAGTACAATAATTTTGCCTTGTTCTTAGTATACCTCCTTTGCGGGGAAAGATAAGTCCAAGAGTTTACTCCTACAAAGGGGATGTTTATTAGTGGCCGAAGACAAATACCTTACATGTAAAGACTGCGGAGCCGAATTCTTATTTTCAGCTTCAGAACAAGAGTTCTATGCAGAGAAGGGTTTCGAAAATGAACCCGGACGTTGCCCGGACTGCAGAAGAGCCCGCAAACAACAGCGCGGTGGATACGGCGGCGGCGGCGGCGGAAACCGCAGAGAAGAACGCGTAATGCACAGTGCAGTATGTGCTTCCTGTGGCGCTGAAACTACGGTTCCTTTCGAACCCACTGGCGAAAGACCGATCTATTGCAGAGATTGTTTCCAGGCAAGAAGAAGCAACTACAGATAACTAATGTGAATGACAGGGATCAGTATTATACTGATCCCTTTTTATTTGGGAAGAAATAAGCATTTTGGCCAATCAAACAGATATAATAATTGTCAGTCCGGTCTTATTCAAATAGGGACAAATACATACCGTAGCCTTCCTCGGTAAGCTTTCCTTTGGGGATAAAACGCAGTGAGGCTGAGTTGATGCAGTAACGAAGCCCTGTGGGTGCAGGACCATCGTCAAATACATGGCCCAGATGGGAATCCCCTTTGCGGCTTCGTACTTCCGTTCTGATCATAAAAAGGCGGGTGTCCTTTCTTTCTTTTATATTGGCAGCATCCAATGGCCGGGTAAAGCTTGGCCAACCGCATCCCGAGTCAAACTTATCCAGAGAGCTGAATAAAGGCTCACCGGAAACGATGTCTACATAGATCCCTTCCTGCTTAAAGTTCCAGTAAGCATTGTCAAAAGGAGGCTCAGTGGCATTATTCTGTGTCACCTCATATTCCATTTTCGTTAACGTATTACGCAGTTCCTTTTTGTCGATGCTCCAGTGACGTTTGATGAAATGATCCCGCCCGGATGCTTCGCGGTAACGATGATAATGATACGGTTCTTTATGATGGTAATCCTGGTGATATTCTTCTGCCGAATAAAAAATCGATGCCGGTAAAATCCTGGTGGTGATCGGCTTTTTAAAAAGGCCGCTGTTTTGCAGCTGTTCGCGGGAGCTTTCGGCTTCCAGGCGTTGTTCTTCATCATGATAGAATATTGCTGTCTGATAAGAACTGCCGCGGTCATGAAATTGCCCGCCTGCATCGGTGGGATCTATCTGCTGCCAAAATACTGCCAGGAGTTCCCGGTAATAAATGATCCCTGAGTAATACGTTATCTGCACTGCTTCCAGATGTCCGGTCTTCCCGCTGCAGATTTCCTGATACGTAGGATTTTCAGTATTCCCGCCTGTATATCCGGATACCACCTTTGTTACCCCCGGTAGTTCTTCGAACGGGGCGACCATACACCAAAAACATCCGCCGGCAAAAGTTGCTAGCCTCGTTTCTTTCTTATTTTCCATGTAAAAACCTCCTGCTATTCTAATCATGCCATTTTTATCAAGCATTATGCAATTTTATATGATTCACGAATATTGCAAAAAAATAAATTTCTTATTCAAAATAATTTGGTGGTGTTATAATAATAGATAAAATATTCAAATACTTCGAATAATTTAGAAAAAGGGGGGTTATGGATGAGTACTTATATGGAGGAGTATAAAAGAAAGCTCATTACACCGGAACAGGCTGCCAGGCTGGTCGAGTCAAATACGATCGTTGACTATGGTGCCTTTGCCTGCAAGCCAATTGATTTTGATGCCGCGTTGGGGGAACGTGCAGGGGATGGCCTACAGAATGTGTCAGTGCGATTTATCGGAACCGTGTTGCCGGTACCGCAGGTTTTACTAAAAGACCCTGAGCAAAAGACTTTTCAGTGTTTCAGTTGGTATTTTACTGCCCTGGACCGTAAAGCCGGGGATTTCGGTCTGGTAACCCACCTGCCATTCAACTACCATGAAGCCACTAGAATGGCCTATAGTGAGGATTATAAAAAGATTTGGCCGGATGTATGGGTCTGCCAGACAACACCTATGGATAACACCGGGTGTTTCAATTTCGGCCTGGGGAACTCCCATTTACGAGGGATCGCTCTTGATGCAAAAATAGTAATCGCAGAGGTAAATGAAAATATGCCCCTTTGCCTGGGAGGCAGTGATGAATATCTACATATTGATGAGATCGACTATATTATTGAAGGAAGCAATTCACCCATTTTTGCCCTTCCCCCGGTTCCTGAAGCCACACCCGAAGAAAAAAAGATTGCTGAGCTGATCGTGAGTGAAATACCCAATGGTGCCTGCCTGCAGTTAGGAATCGGCAGTCT
>CAZNPR010000070.1:0-4669 GCA_964574965.1 uncultured Syntrophomonas sp.
TTAAGTGAGGAATTGGAATTCGATGAATAGAATTGATTTATTCCGCATGAGCGGGCAAAATCTACTTCGGCGCAAAACCAGAAGCATTTTGACCATCGTTGGAGTTATGATCGGCACCGCTTCTATCGTCATTATGTTGTCATTAGGGCTAGCTATGGACAAGCAGTTTCAGGAGCAGATCTCCCAGATGGGCAGTTTAAATATCATAGACATACAACCTGCTTATTATGGTATGGAAAAGCCGGGTGCCAATACGCAAAATGCTTTGTTAAATGATCAGGCTGTTGCCCAGTTCGAAAAAATGGCAGGAGTAGAGGCCGTCATGCCTCAAAAGGTCAGTTATTATAAAGTCGTGGCAGGGAAAATGGTCGGGCAAATCGGAGTAATAGGCATAAAACCGGAAAACCTGGAAGCCTTTGATTTCACCATAGAAGAAGGACGACTGCTTCTGGGCAGTGATAAAGAGGCCATTATTTTTGGCTCCCAGATCGCTTACAATTTTTATAACCCGCGCCTTAGCAATAGTGGTTACTATGGACCTATGGGGGATGCACCCCCGGAAGTAGATCTGATCAGTGACAAGCTATTACTCACTGCAGATATGTCCTATGGTGAGCGGGTGCCCGGCGGGACAGACCCCGATTTTAAACCGCCCAAACTCCATGAAATCAAAGGAGTTGGGATCCTTAAGCAAACCAATAACGAACAAGATTATAATGCCTATATGAATATTGCTTATCTGGAAAAGATCATCGCCGAAGATCTAAAAAACGAACGCGCTAACAGTAATGAACGTCCCATTAATGAAAATAATCAGAATCAATACGATTCGATCAAGGTCAAGTGCGAAAACATCGAAGTGGTTGCAGCTGTGCAGAAAAAGATCCAGGATCTGGGATACACGGCCTACAGCTTAACGGATGTATTGGAATCAATGAAAAAAACCTCCCGCACCATTCAGGCTGTTTTAGGCGGTATTGGAGCTGTCAGCCTGTTGGTGGCAGCGATCGGCATTACCAATACCATGATCATGAGCATTTATGAAAGAACCAAAGAAATTGGCATCATAAAAGTACTGGGGGCGGATATCGCCGATATAAAAAAACTATTCTTATTGGAAGCTGCCCTGATCGGGCTGATTGGGGGGGTGATCGGCCTGTTGCTCAGTTATTTGGTTTCCTGGATATTAAATAGCTTTGTGCCTAATATGATGGGAGGCATGGCGGAATCAACCACGGGCATATCTTATATCCCGTTCACCCTGGCCATCGGCGCTCTGGCATTTTCCACCATGGTAGGCATTATCGCCGGGTACTCACCTGCTCATCGTGCCATGAACCTCAGCGCCCTGGAGGCCATCCGCTCAGAATAAAAGGGATAGGATAAAATATCATAGCGGTCACTCCATATAAAAACTCCCCGCCGGCACATAATTGCCGGCGGGGAGTTTGTCTGTGGTTTTAAATCCATTTCCGGTGTCTGAAGTAACCCAACATACCCAGTGACAGGGTCATCATTCCAATCAGGATGGCATACATCGTATACCAATGCCCGCCCGGCTGGCCGCCACCCGGTAAATTTACATTCATTCCGAAGAATCCGGTTATCACCGTCAGCGGCATCATGATCACCGAAAAAATCGTCAGCACCGTAATAATTTCATTGGTATGACCGCTTAAGATCGAGTAATACGTATCAGTGGAGTTGTTTACAAATTCCCGGTAGGTATTGACCGTATCCAGAATATTATTCAGATTGTCTGCAACGTCCAAATAATAAGGAACATTTTCAGCGCTGACAAAAGATGAATAACGCCCGGTAATATTAGCAAAAATGTTGCGCTGCGCGATCAGTACTTTGCGCAATAATATGATGGTCCGCTTCAGAGCCATGATCTCCTCTGTTATCACCTGGCCTTTGTTGAGGAAAATATTATCTTCCAAATCATCGATACGTACCTCGAGACGATTAATGATGGGAAAAGTGTCGTCCACCATATTATCGATGATCTTATGCAACAAGTAGTCAGGTCCCCGCTCCATCAATTCAGTTTCCTTTAAACAGATTCGGGCCACTTTCCCCACTGCCGAAAGGGCTATGGTATGAATGGTCACGATGTAATTTGCGCCCAGGAAAACGTCCAGTTCGCTGCTGGTGATCTCGTCTTCTTCCTCCGCTTCCTCATTATAATGCAGGGCATGGAAAACGATAAAATGATAATCATCATAACGATCTATTTTTGCCCGGGGGCTTTCCTGGAAACAGTCCTCCAATGCCAGGGGATGGAACTGAAATAAATCGCCGATGCAATTCAATTCACTTGCGGAACAGTTATACAGGTCTATCCACAGTAAATTTTCCGGATTAGCTAACAGTGTGGCAGCATCCGACAGATTTACATCATGCATCATGGAATTTTGGGCATGATCGTAGAAATAGGTCTTGATCATGACATGATCCCTCCTTTCAGTGCAGGAGGGCTAAAAATGGAGATGGCAGTAAAATAGGCCCAGCCTGCATATATATTCTATGCTGTAACTTGGAGAAGTTCGATTATCCCATGATCGACCCTCAGGTATAGGTTCCATTTCACCACCGCCTTTCGGTTTGAAAATAACGTACTTACATAATATAACACATTGACGGTCGAATGTGTCAATATGTCGAAGTAAGAAGGCTTGTGCAGAAATATTTGAAAAAATTCTGGGGAGACAAAATTAAATGTCGTATTATATTACAAAATAATATCTGGCGTAGTAGAATTTTATTAACAAAAATATTAGGTGAAAAATTATTATAGCGGGTCATCTTTAGCCTGAAAAAACCCGGAAAAATGCTTTTTAGGTTTGCAGAATCGAATCTAAAAGTATATATTTATAATGGCTAAATTCTTTGATATTTATTATTTAAAAGACAGGGAAGAAACAATTATTTAGAAAAAATAGAAAAAAATCAGCAGAAGTTGTTCTAATAAAGTTGTCGTAAAGATTTTTTTAGGAGGTTCATCAGTGGTTGATTATCAAGCGATGATTTTCGCTTTTCTTGGCGGTCTGGCGTTATTGATGTTCGGACTGAAATTTATGTCAAGCGCATTACAGGAAGTTGCCGGTGATAAAATGCGCACCATCCTGGAGAAAGGAACAAAAAATCCCATCAGGGGAGCACTGACTGGGATGGCGGCAACAGCACTGATACAGAGCAGTACTGCCACTACCATATTAACGGTAGGTCTGGTCAATTCGAGACTCCTGACCTTGAGACAGGCCATTGGAGTGATCATGGGAGCCAACATCGGCACCACCGTTACAGTTTATTTGATCGGTTTTAACCTTGGCGACTATGCCTTGCCCATCATTGCTGCCGGTGTCATCACTTACATTTTCGTTGACAATAAAAAAGCCCAGTTGATCGGACAAGCGATTACCGGCATTGGTCTCTTATTCTTTGGTCTCACCATACTGGGTGATGGTTTAGCTCCTTTGAAAGATGTCCCCGTTTTTACCAACCTGATGCTCAGTATTGAAGACAATGCGGTTGTAGGTGTATTGGTGGGAGCCCTTTTTACTGCGACTGTTCATTCCAGCAGCGCAACCATCGGTGTTTTACAGGAATTAGCCTACCAGGGGGCCATCACCTATCATCAGGCGGTTCCCATACTCTGCGGAGATAATATCGGGACAACAGTCACCGCTTTATTGGTGGCGATCGGTACCGGTGTAGCAGCAAAAAGAGCGGCCCTTACCCACTTCATGTTCAATTTCATCGGATCATGTTTGTTTCTTCCTCTTTTTGTCTCCGGTATTGCGGAAAAAGCCATCATATTCTTTACCAATTATTTGTTGATCTTAATACCTGGCAATGTAGGCTGGGAGGCCCTGAATGTAAAACTGCAGATCGCGCAGACACATTTGTTTTTCAACATGTCCAACACCCTTATCCAACTGCCTTTTGTCGCTGTATTGGCCTATATCGTCACCAAAATTATCCCAGACTCTAAGAAGGAAACTGCCGGGGATGAGATGAAGACGATCTACATCGACAAACGATTCCTGACCAATCCTTCCGTAGCCTTATCCCAGGCTACCCGGGAAACCTTGCGCATGGGGGATTTGACCGTAGAGGCTTTCAGCAATGCTATGAGTTACTTTGTCAAACGGGAGAAACACCAGCGTAAAAAAGGTGAGCAGTTAGAGGAATTTATCAACCACATGGAAAGAGAAATCACTGATTATATCGTTTCAGCATCTGAGTCCCGCTTATCCAAGGAAGACTCCTATCAATCTTTTGCTTTGCTGCAATGCATTAATGATACGGAGAGCATTGCTGACATATGCATAAATATCATCGAACTGGCAGATTATGCGGACCGGCATCAGGTAAGTTTCTCTGGTGAGGCCAGGGAGGAACTGGATCATATGATTGAACTGACCAAAGATACGCTGGACCTGACCATGCAAGCGGCCCGAAGAAGAGATCAAGCCGCTGCGGAGAAAGTCAAACGCAATGAAGAAAAACTTGACGAATTGCAGAGAGAATACCGCCGCAATCACATCCGGCGCCTTAACGAACACATATGCAACGGCAATAACGGAGCGGTGTTCCTTGATATTCTGGGCAATCTGGAAAGAATCAGCGACTTATGCCGCAATATCGCAGGATACGCAGTAGG
>CAZNPR010000070.1:4769-8289 GCA_964574965.1 uncultured Syntrophomonas sp.
GACACCGATATAGGTGGATGCCGAATCTCACTGATGCAGTGAGAACGGGGGAACCAATTTTGGGGTGAATCCGGTTTATTTAACCGGTAGGGTGTTCCTTAGCCCGAATCCGTCAGCTAACCTCGCAGGCATGATAAGGAGGGTTAACCACAAATCAATAGCCCTCTGGTTTACAAGTTGTTTTGTTAGTTTTGAGAAGCAAGGGGGTTTTTTTATGCTCAATTTTAACGACCACCAGACCCAAAGGGACATTTCACTGCAGCGCGCCGCTGACCTCAAGATGGACATCCTGGATTATCTTACCATGCAGGCACATATAGAAACCGGATTTCAGCAGGATTCAAGAACTGCAGAAAATCAAGCCATGATCCGCAGGCATTTTGCAGCGAGTCAGGAAGAATGGCAAAGTTATAACTGGCAAATGAAAAACCGTATCAGTGATCCGGATACCTTAGCTGCATTTCTTCCCTTGTCCGAACTGGAATTGTGGAGACTGAGAACTGCTTCCTTAAAGGTGCGATGGGCCATTTCCCCATATTATCTGAGCCTGATTGATTTCGCCAATTTCAGATACTCGCCGATTTATATGCAGGCAGTCCCGAGCCTGCTGGAGATCCAGGATACAGAAGGCAAAGACGACCCCATGGGAGAGGAATTCACCAATCCGGCTCCCTGTATTACACGCCGTTACCCCGACCGGCTCATTATCAATGTCACCAACCAATGCGGCATGTACTGCCGCCATTGCCAGCGCCGCAGAAATTTTGGCGAAACGGACCGACATGCCTTAAAGAGTAATTTATCCGCCGCCCTGCAGTATATACGGGAGAATGAGGAGATCCGGGATGTATTGATCACCGGCGGAGATGCATTGATGCTGAGCAACAAGATGCTCGACTGGCTGTTAAGCGAACTGGATGCCATGGAACACATAGAGATCAAGCGGATCGGCACCCGTGCGCCGGTAACGATACCACAGCGGATCACCCCTGAACTGTGCGAGGTGTTAAAGAAGCACCCGCCAATTTTTATCAACACCCAGTTCAATCACCCCATGGAAGTCACGGCCGAGGCCAAAGCGGCCTGTGACCGCCTGGTCGGCGCAGGTGTAGTCCTGGGCAATCAGGCGGTCTTGCTGAGAAACATAAACGATGATGCTCATACCATGAAAAAACTGAACCAGGAGCTTTTGAAGCTGCGGGTCCGGCCCTATTATATATTCCATGCCAAACAGGTCAAAGGGACAGCGCATTTCATGACTTCCGTGCAAACCGGGATCGATATCATGAAAAAACTGCGAGGATATACTTCTGGCCTGGCAGTACCCACCTATATCATCAATGCACCGGACGGTCACGGCAAGACACCGGTCAATCCGGAATATCTTCTTTCCATCAATGAAAGTGAAGTGGTGATGAAGACCTGGCAGGGAAACATTTTCCACTACCCCAACCAATCAGAGAGCTGAGCTGCATCTTCATCAACGACCTCAAGCGATTGCCGAAAACAGGGAGTTTATACTCCCTTTTTTTATGTAAAAATTCTTACTGTAATTCGCAACAACGATACTATATAATAGGAGCAGTGGCTAAAAATTTTGTAAATTACAGCGGGAATGAGGACAAAACATGTATTTAATAGCGAAACTATATTTTTGGCTTGCCGGTTGGAAAACGACTGGATCCATACCACCGGAGATTAATAAAGCTATCATCGTAGCTGCACCTCATACCAGCAACATTGATTTTCCATTGGCGCGAGCTTTCTTTTATATCAAAAAAACCCATGTGAATTATGTTATCAAAAAAGAATGGATGAAATTCGCCTTGGGCAAGTTTTTCCGTGCAACCGGTGCCTTGCCGGTGGACCGTGCGAATGCTGCCCATATGGTGGAGTATATGGCAGACCTATTAAAAAATGCGGAAAAAATGTTTATCATGATTTCACCGGAAGGGACCCGCAGCTCGGTCAAAAGATGGAAGAGCGGATTTTATCGGACGGCTGTTATGGCTGAAGTCCCCCTCATACTTGCTTATCTTGATTACGGCAAAAAAGTGGCAGGAATTGGTCCGGTATTTTACCCAACCGGAGATTATGATGAGGATATGAAATTCATCCAGAATTTTTACAGCCGCATCACGGCCAAACACCCGGAACAGTATTTAGTTGGGTAGTACGCAGACAGGGGGACGGTTCTTTTGTCTGCGCTAAACGGATTTAGGTTCTATTGTGTCCGCGACACCGCAGACAAAAGAACCGTCCCCCTGTCTGCGAACGAAGGATCTGCCATAACCTCACGCCTTACGCCTCACTCTGCGATATTCCGGGGAAAACAATGAGATCTTGTATGCCATGCGGGTCATGGAGTTTTTCGGTTTGTTCAGCAGCGTCTTCATATAGGCGAAAATTTTCTCCGGTTCCCGGGTATCGATGGTACTGCCATGAGCCAGATATATCTTGTTCACATCCAGCTTCTCCAGGCGGTCAAATGAAGCAGCCATTTTATCCGGGAAAAGGATCGGCACCGGCAGCAGGAATTTCCCTTCCACATCCATCACACAATCACCGGGGTACAAAGTCTTCGCTTCCTTATTATAAAGAGCAATATCATTCATCGTATGTCCGGGGATATGGAAAACCTGCCAGTCGGGGAAAAAGGGCAGGGATGCTGAATCCTGAAGCACGAATTCAGGTTTCACTTTGCGGCTGAACAAGACTTTCTCAATTTTGATCTTTCTCCGGTAAGCCACCCAGGTAGCCAGATAACAATCCACTTTATGCTGTAGGAACCCCCCCGGACCGTCATACCAGAAATCGATACGAGGATGAGCGGCGATGGGAATATGGTATTTATTGCGCCAGATGAGTGCCCCGCCGGCATGATCAGGATGACTGTGAGAAACCACTGCCAGCTTGATATCGCTCACCGGTCGGCCAATGACCTCTTCACAATATTTCTCGATCCTTTTCACATCACTAATGGAACCGCAATCCAAAAGCAGCATCCGGTCCCGGTATTCGACCAGGAACAGGTTGCAGATATATCCCGGTATCTCATGGATCTTAATGGTTTCCTGCATTTTATAAAGTATCCCCCGTATCATCACATCTATTAACAGGACTGCTCTTTTTTACATGTTTTTCCCAATGGAAATATTAAAATTAAATTAAACCTAAAGACAGCAGTTGTCAATGACAGTATTCTTGGATAACTACGTATTGAGAGATAAGCACAACAATATTTAAAGGAGTTGGATAGGATGTTTCGCGGCAGGTATAAAATTTTGAGCAGTCTGATCATTTTTATGTTCCTCTTTACCCTGTTTCCTGCTCAGGCTGATGCGCAGGAAGAGGTTACGGTGGAAAAAGCCATCAGCATCGTTAAGGCCGTATTCGAAGTACCGGATACATACAGCAAGTTTACGTCAGGTACGATAAGTGAAGGCGGGAAAAAACTGATTACCCTTGCCTGGGAGGATCCCGCTAATCAGAACGGGCATTTGGAAGCGCAGGTCAATGC
>CAZNPR010000071.1:0-5337 GCA_964574965.1 uncultured Syntrophomonas sp.
GCCCCGGCGACGAAGGTGCCGATGGAAGCGCCGATGTTGGTCATGATGATCACCAGAAGGGTTCGCAGGAGGCGGTTCTTATAAAAGCCCTTTACACTGTATATGTCTTCCGAAACATTTTGCAGGTCTTCGACGGTGGGCTTCTTGACTGTAGCTTCCACCAGGCCGGTGATCCAGCCGCAGGCCAGCACCGGATTCAACGTGGTAAAGGGAGCGGCCACAAAAGATGTGAGTATACTTAAAGGATGCCCCAGGGATAATGCGGTAAATACGGCTGCCAGTACGCCCGTCCACAGGACCCAGGTGGTTAATTGCTGCAGACCGGTCTGTATGTCACCCAGGAAGGCATATCCTAAAAGCAGCAAAATAGCAGCGGGTATGATCCAGCCTGCCAGTTTGGAAAACCGGCTGACAGGAGGGATCTCCGAAATCCGCTCAATATCCTGGGTTTTAAATAATTCTTCTTTGACTCCCGGTACATGGGCCCCTCCCAACACAGCTACCACCTTGTGTCCGGGCGCGTTCTTGATTTTGGACGCCAGGAACTGATCCCGCTCCCCGATCAATATCTCGCCGATTTGGGGAAATTGCTTACGTACATCAGCGATCACCGATTCCAGCATATCCTGCTGCAGCATTTCCTGCAGATCTTTCTCCGATATATCGGTATCATCATCCACTGACAAGAGCAGTCCGGCAAAAAGTTTCATCTTTTCCCAGAAGCTTAATTTACGCCAAATGCGCAGAAATGTAGTTTGAATGCTGCGGTCTGCCAGGACCAGACTGGCCCCGACTTCCCTGGCGCTTTCGATCCCTTGCGTCATTTCTCCTCCCACGGATACACCCAGCTGCCTGGCGATCTTCTTTTGATAAGAACCAAGGAAAAGGTTGGCGATCATAAATCCGACCTTTTTGTCTTTTATGACCTTTACCAAATCAGTTTTTTCCCAGGCTTTCGGGTTCTGCATGCTTTCAAACCGCTGCTCGTCAAGTTCAATGCAAACGCTATCCGGATGCTCTTCCAGGATCACCTGTTTCACCAGTTCAGCGCTTTCTTTGGAGACATGGGCGGTGGCAATCAAAATGATCTCTTTATCCTGATACTCCAGGCGAGTAATATTTTGCTCTGTCAAATTCTTCATCCTTCCAACAACTTAAAATCATATATACTGTAAAGATTATAAACCGCTTTTCAATGAATGTAAAAAAGCGTAAAAATAAATTCAAGGATACAGGGGATAAATAGAGCACACTTTTTAATAGATGCCCTTCCATTTCACTTGTCTTTTCAAGCTGATATAATAGAATGGTATTTTAAGACTTATTGCTTGGGGGAATTAATTTGAAAAAATTTCTGGTTTTGTTAATCGTTTTGCTGCTGGCCATATCACTTTCCGCTTGCGGCAATGATAAAGTTGAAGATGATCCAGAAGCAAACCCGGCAGTTGATTCAGCACAGAAGAACGATACAGCAGCAAACCCTGATACGGACAAGGCTGCGAAAATCGAGCTGCCGAAAAGTTACCCCACAGATATCCTGCCCTTGATAAAAGACGCAGAAGTAACCGCTGCCTCAACCTATACAGGCACCGGGGGCAAGATAAAATATTCTACCGACAAATCCCTGGAGGCTGTGGCCGATTTCTATGATCCTATTCTGGAACAGTATAAAGGATTCGGAAGTAAAGTGGATGAAGAAAATTACGATGCGTTTGCCCGCACGGAAGGATATAACATTACCGTGCACGCCACGGCTAAATCCGGTTTTAGTGAAGTCACTGTGATTGCCAGACCGTTGAAAAAATTGATTGACCTGGATAAATTAATCGATTGAGGACGCCAATGTGTGGCTTACTAGTGGATATGTCTGTGATGGATATCGGGTGTATGCCCGTGCTCGTGCTGCATTTCTTCATGGGTATGAGGGTGGCTGTGGGCAACGGAAACTGCCATGGAATGGGTATGGTTGTGATGAAGGTCATCATGCACGTGTTTATGATCATGGGCCAGCTCCTGGTGGCGGTGCACATGTCTATGGTCTTCCGAAATCGCAACGCAGGCTCCTGCCAGCATGATCACCAGCGCCGCCATGAAAGAAAGGGGAAGCTGCTCCTGCAACACCAGCCGGGATATCAAAACTCCGATAAAGGGGGCTGCCGCGTAATAAGCACTGGTTCTTGCCGCGCCCAATTCCCGCTGGGCTGAAATATAGAAGTAAATACTGAGTCCGTAAGCTACAAAGCCCAGCAGCAAAGCCAGGATGATATACACGATAGGAGCGGCGGATTCCGCCAGCATCCGGGAAATGATCAAAGCTCCCATCCCTGAGCCAAAGCCCTTGATCACTACTATTTGAAGCGGGTCTTTCATTGAAAGCATCCTGGTGCAGTTGTTTTCCAGGCCCCAGCAAATACAGGCGCCGATGACAAAGAGCGAACCCACTGAAAAAGTCAAACTGCTGATATCCTCCACGGAAAGAATGATGCTCGATATGGTGATCAATATGATCGCGATCCACATCCGCCTTCCAATCGCCTCGCGAAATAGGAATAAAGCTATCAGGGCGGTAGCTGCGATCTCGAAGTTATTGAGCAGCGCGGCATTCGCCGCAGTGGTCATGGTAAGCCCGAACATCAGCAACACCGGGGCCATGATATCGAGCACGATCATTCCGATTATATAGGGAAGCTCTTGCCTGGACATCTTAGCCTCTGCCGTTTTATTCTGGCCAAATTTCCTGACCAGATTGACCACAAGCATCCCGGTTCCCGCACCCAGATAAAGGAGTGACGCCATTAAGGTAGGCGGAATTTGCTCCAGCAGCAGTTTGGAAAATGGGGAACTGATGCCGTAAAGAACAGCTGCCAGAAGGGCCATCAAAATTGCGGAGGTTGCTTTATTTACCTTTGCGTTCATTTTTGTATCCTATCCAACTGATATTTTACTTTATCAGCCCATTCGGGTTCCTTAATCGCCACCAGATGCTCACGGAAAAACAGATTGGCGCCAAGAACTTACCTTCTCTTTTTTCTGACGATTGCTTTTCCTTTCATCGAGCTGATCGTCGCAATGACCGCAAAAACGCCGCCGAGAGCCCACCCCATCGCATAAGCGTAGGCAAAACTATCTCTAAAAACTTGACCCAATATAAGTGAGATCATCATTAATATCGAAAATAAATAGGTTAAATTCTTATATCTTTCTACATCTTTTACGGCGTATTTGCTCAATGGTTTTGCCAATGTTAAGTCCTCCAATACTTGCATGATGGTTGATGAGTATATTGTACATAAATAATAACGTAAATGCTATGTCCTCTGCACAAGCTCACGCCTCACTGCCCAGCGGGCAGACAGAGTCGTCTGCCCCTACATCGCTGGAGCGGATGGTCCCCTAACCAACTAATTGTCTACTTTCAACTTTCAACTTTCAACTTTCTAACTGACCAAGGTAGCGGACTACTGATAGTCATCCCTGCATCGCATGAGCAAAGGTTCTTCTCACGCCTCACATCTCAATGACCTGCCCGATCCCCTCCCGGGCGGCCTTTTCGTAGATCCTTCTCGCCGTGACCAGGTCAAGAACGCCGGTACCCACTGATTTGAACAAGGTTATTTCCTCATCACTTTCCCTGGCCGGAACCTGTCCCAGGATCACTTCGCCCAGTTCTCCGTTCACGTCTGTTTCGGAGAGTTTATGATCCTGCATGGGGAAAATGAAATCGCCGCTCTCATTTAATACCCCGTCCCTGGTATCTACATAGATCTTATCGGCGTGGAGCAGCGTATATTCGTCCAGTTCCTGCATGTCCGGAGTATAGGAACCGATCCCGTTGATATGCGCACCCTTTTTAACTGATCTGCCGTCAAAAACCGGTGTTTTGGACGAAGTCACGCAGGTGATGATATCGGCACCCTTGACCGCCTCGTCCGGACTGTTGACCTGAACAAAGACCGCCTCGAATTTACCGGCAAATTTTCTTTCCATCCTCCCGGTAAACTCTGCTGCCCGGTCCTGGACCCGGTCAAATATCCTGACCTCACTGATATTTCTGACCGTTAGTACCGCTTCGAGTTGAGCCTCTGCCTGTCCGCCGGCTCCGATCAGGGCAAATATGGCTGCATCCTTTTTGGCCAGCAGATCAGTAGCGGCTCCCGAAACCGCACCGGTCCTGAGCCTGGTCAGATAGGTCCCGTCGATGATCGAGCAAACTTCACCGGTCTCTTCATTCATCAATATCATAGTTGCCGGCAGTGCCGGAAGACCCTTGGGGATATTGCCGGGAAAAGCCGACAGGATCTTGGCCCCCAGAGCATTGGCTCCGGAGACGTAACCCGGCATAAAAAGGCATATACCTTCGCGGTCTGTCGCCTCGATCCTGGTCCTCAGCGGTATGTCCGCCTCATGCTTCGAATAAATGGCCAGTGCATCCTTGTCCGCCTGGATGGCGTCAGCCATGGTAAATACTTTTTTGATGTCTGCTTCATTCAAAACTACGATCTTCATTTCTTTCCTCCATAAATGACACAAGCTATATCCTTTCGGACGCGTGATACGCGCACCTACGACGCACGAGCGAAGGTCTCCTCACGCCTGTCTCCTCGCCCCTGGCCCCTAGTCCCTAGTTCCTATCCCCTTATCAACTTTCAACTTTTCAACTAACCTTACAATTCGATTCTATTATTGTTATCAGGAGCAGATTTCTCTGCAGCAACAGGACTGGTCAGCACCTTTATTTCCCGGTCCAGGCCTCTGGTCAGTAACTTAAATATTACTTTGGCCGAATTGGTATCATACGATGCGCCCACAATGATCAGCGAATCCAGTTCCTGGTTCTGTCTGAGGTATTTACTCATAGCGAAGGCCTCTGCCCTGGTATTTTTAGCCGCCCCCGGCAGGATGATGATGTCTTCCTCCGGTATTCCCAATTCCAAAAGAGCAGCCTGTTTGATGTCGACTTCCCGCTCCTTAAAATGGGTGTTCAGCTGTTTCTCATATTTACTGGGCTGGTAGTTATCGACCATAACGATTTTATCCCCATATCCGCTGTCATACAGTTCAGCCGCATGTTCCATCCGTTCCGCTCCGCCCCCCATCAGGACTACGACCAGATCGCTGGGCTCTAGTTGATCGGGTTCGCTCATCATCCCCACAAGGGCAGGAAACATATAAACCAAAACCAGGATCAGCAGGAGCATGATGATACTTCTTGGGTTGTTTCGCGTTTTTGCCAATTTATCAAATCCTATATAATAGATTTCTGCTAATATTATAGCTCATAGCCTCACGCCTTACGACCAGGAGCATCTCAATGTGTTCTGGAAAAGCCCGGTCTAC
>CAZNPR010000071.1:5437-8170 GCA_964574965.1 uncultured Syntrophomonas sp.
TTATACGTGCCTTCCAGGGTGCAGATGTTCCTGGTATCAAGTACGATCTTGTCTTTTAGTTTGTGCATCTGCTCCCGGATTTCATCATGGGCGACCATGATCACCAGCACATCCACATCCGCCAGGAATTCATCGAAATCATCATACTGCTGATCAACGATGGCGGTCTTTACAAAGGGATCATAGACCTTAAGCCCGGCAGCCAGATGTTTATGCATGGCTTCCAGGAGCTGCAAAGTCGGGCTTTCCCTGACATCATCCACATTCTCTTTGTAGGTCAGTCCGTACAGACCAACTCTGGATAAATCGGTGAGCCCCTTTTCTTTCATGATCTCATAGACTCTTTCCAGCACGAATTCCGGCATAGAATCGTTGATCCTTCGGGCTGCCAATATAATATTTGCCAGTCCGGGATAATCTCCGACCAGAAACCAGGGGTCCACGGAAATGCAATGGCCGCCGACACCCGGGCCCGGCTGCAGGATATTGACCCGGGGGTGCATATTGGCGATACGGATGATTTCATACACATCCAAATGGTCCGTATGGCATATTTTGGTCAGTTCATTGGCAAAGGCGATATTGATATCCCGGTAGGTGTTTTCGATCACCTTGGTCATCTCGGCGATCCTGATATCTGTCACCACCATGTCGCCCTTACAAAAGGAATTGTAAAGTTCTTTGATCTTCTCTCCGATGTTGCGGTCGTCCGCCCCGATGGTACGCGGATTATTTTTCAGTTCATGGATCATGTCACCGGGAATGATCCGCTCCGGTGCGTGGACCAGGTGAATATCCTCCCCGGTTTTAAACCCGCTGGCTTCTATGATAGGCCTGACGTACTTATCGATGGTGCCCGGGGAAACCGTTGATTCGATCACCACCACCGCGCCGCGGGGACATACTTTCATAATTTCTTTAATGGCAGATTTCACATAACAGGCGTCTATTTTCTTGCTGAATTTATCGTAGGGGGTGGGAACCGCCACAATATAAATGTCAGTGGCCGTATATTCCGTAGAAAACTGAATGCCGCGGGTAATGGCTGCCGCAAAGAGCTCGTCTAAGCCCTTCTCTTCAAAAGTAGTCTGCCCCGCTTGAAGGGACATGACCAATTGCTGATCGATATCGGTCCCCACCACTTCTACCCCATGGGCGGCAAACATTAACGCAGTAGGAAGTCCAATATACCCTAATCCGATCACACTGATCCGGGAGGATCTGCTTATGCCGATATCCTGCATGTTTCCTGTCATATCCATTGCTCCATTCTATTGCTGCGTATAGTTACATGAGCGATATATGAATTTTCCAACTACATCTTATACCAATCATGAAATTATGCATAGTGAAATCTTATACCAAAACGCTCACCCCTCACGCGGGCAGACAGGGTCGTCTGCCCTTACGACACATGAGCGAAGGTGCTCCCACCCCTGGCCCCTTTCAACTTTCCCCTTTCTAACTTCTTATCTTTCCAAAAAGGGTTTTTACTTCGTTTGGTGAATTACAGTGAGTAATTGTGAACAGGGGGGCTATGAGAATTGGATATTGGTAAAGAATCGTTACTGCTGCATGCACAATGGAAGGGTAAAATCGAAGTGATCAGTACTGTTCCCGTGAGTAACAAACGGGACTTGGCCTTGGCTTACACACCGGGCGTCGCTCAACCGTGTCTGGAAATCCAAAAGGATGTGGATCTTTCCTATGAATTAACCAGGAGATGGAACCTGGCCGCGGTAGTAACTGATGGGACTGCCGTTCTCGGCCTTGGGGATATCGGTCCTGAAGCCGCGATGCCCGTCATGGAAGGAAAATGCGTTTTATTTAAAACTTTTGGCGATGTAGATGCATTTCCTCTATGTATCCGTTCCAAAGATGTGGACGAAATTGTAAACACAGTAAAACTCATCGCCGGCAGTTTCGGCGGGATAAACCTGGAAGACATCTCCGCCCCGCGGTGTTTTGAGATAGAGCGCCGGCTGAAAGAAGAATGTGACATTTTCATTTTTCACGACGACCAGCACGGTACCGCAGTAGTTACACTGGCTGCCATGATGAATGCCCTGAAACTTACCGGCAAGCATATTGATGAAATATCCGTGGTCATAAACGGCGCTGGTTCGGCAGGCATCGCAGTGACCAAACTCCTGATGAGCATGGGGATGAAAAAAGTCATCCTTTGCGATACCAAGGGCGCGATCTATAAAGGGCGTGACAATTTAAACAGTGAAAAAGCCGCCATGGCTGAAGTCTCCAATCTGGAGGGCAAAAGAGGGGAACTCCGGGATGTGATCGTGGGAGCCGATGTATTCATTGGTCTTTCCGCCCCCGGCATGGTGACCCAGGATATGGTCAGATCCATGGCCAAAAACCCCATTATTTTTGCCATGGCCAATCCAGTCCCCGAGATCATGCCTGATACAGCTTTGGCCGCAGGCGCCCGAATCGTGGGCACCGGACGGTCAGATTATCCCAACCAGATCAATAACGTGCTGGCATTTCCCGGTATCTTCCGCGGAGCATTGGATGTGAGAGCTTCCGATGTCAATGATGCCATGAAAATAGCAGCAGCCGAGGCGATCGCCGGGTTGGTCGCAGATCATGAACTGACTGAAGATTATGTGATCCCCGCTCCCTTTGATCACCGCGTAGGCAAGGCAGTTGCTGCTGCCGTAGCAGTTGCCGCCCGGGAAAGCGGCGTAGCCAGGATCTAGCGGGATAGTTGGTTAG
>CAZNPR010000072.1:0-1261 GCA_964574965.1 uncultured Syntrophomonas sp.
ATACTTAAAGCATTAGTTTATAGTTTACAACAAAAACACTAAATTAATATGTACAAATGGTGAACAATTAATGAAATTTCAGCTGGAAAAAACATTGTGGAGCGCAGCCACCAAAAAGCTGCCTCTGCAATTGTGATGTTTTAGATCGCACATGAATCATCACTTATACCAAACCGGAAATCTTGTCCCGGATTGTTATGGCCAGTATGAGTATTTATAATTATAATGAAAGAAAACACTAATATATATTCGGATCATTATGATTTATAAAGGAGATTTTTAATGGAAAACGATCGCAAGATTGCCGTCCTGATCGACGCAGATAATGTATCGGATAAGTACATAAAATACATTTTCGATGAGATCACCAATCATGGTACCCCTACTTACAAGAGGATCTACGGGGATTGGACCAAACCGCAGCTTGGCGCCTGGAAGAGTGTTTTGTTAAATTATTCTATCACTCCCATCCAGCAGTACAGTTATACCACCGGTAAAAATTCCACCGACGCCGCATTGATCATTGATGCCATGGATATCCTGTATTCTGATAATGTTGATGGTTTCTGCATTGTTTCCAGTGACAGTGATTTTACCCGCCTGGCAGCACGCCTCAGAGAGGCAGGCAAGTATGTAGTGGGAATGGGGGAAAAGAAAACGCCCACTCCCTTTATTTCCGCCTGTGAAATCTTTAAATACCTGGAAGTGCTGGCCGTCAGTCCGGCTAATGAAAATGAGATCCGCAACGAGGAAAAAACCAACGGAGCGGCTGCTCATCCTGAAAACATGGCCAGTATCGAAGAACTGATCAAAACCATCCAGGTGATCGTCAACGAGACTTCCGATGACGATGGCTGGGCCTTCCTGGGAGAAGTAGGCAAAATACTCAACAAGCGCTACCCGGATTTTGACACTCGTAACTACGGGCATACCAAATTGACCCCGCTGATTTCATCCCTGAAACAATTTGAGATTCAATCGCGCAAAACCAATCATCCTTATATCACGCACAAATATATAAAAAATAAAAAGAAATAGCCTGAGGCCATTGCTGATATGACGCAATGGCCTTTATCGTATTACAGGAGGTATGGGTTCAGATGCTGGTCAAAGTAAAATTATTTGCCAATTTCCGCAAGAACCGCTTCAAGGAAAAAGAAATGGACCTTAAGGATCATTGCACAGTTGGGTGGGTGATCGATAGCCTGCAAATTCCCCGCAAAGAATTGGGAGTGGTTTTTTTGAACGGCTTGAGCACGAC
>CAZNPR010000072.1:1361-5587 GCA_964574965.1 uncultured Syntrophomonas sp.
ATGGGTGTCGGGCATATCACAGTCTGGGACCCGGACGTATTTGGTGAAAGCAATTTGAACCGCCAGCTGTGGTCGAATTTCTCCAATCTCGGCGAGAGCAAAGTTGAAGTATGCCGACGTGAAATAGCAAAAATAAATCCGGCGGTCACGGTTACGCCAATTCGATCTCGCTGGGAGGAAAGCGCCGGCGATCTGTTCCGGCAGCAGAACGTGATCGTTGATGCCCTGGACAGTATTCCTGCCCGTTTGGATCTGGCAGATGCCTGTGCTGCAGCCGGAATCCCTCTGGTACACGGAGCGGTCGGGGGCTGGTATGGGCAGCTTACGGTCATTATGCCCGGCGATCGCTGTTTGCATGATTGGTACGGGGAATCTGTACAGCAGGGGATAGAGAAGGTATTGGGGACATTGCCTTTTACTGCCGCAGTAATTGCCGGTATGCAGGCAGCGGAAACCATCAGGCTGCTAACCGGCAGAGAATCTGTGCTCAAGGACGAATTCTGTTTGGTCGATTTGCTGGATGTAAGCTTGGAACGAATCAGGAAGTGTAACAATGATGTAACATGAATGTAATAATAACGTTAGAATTAAGACGGAATGGTAACATTCCGGGAAACGAATAAAGCGATACATATTTTGTAACCAGATTACAAAAAGGCGGCGGAGCTGACTCAGCCGCCTTTTTTATATGGCGGGATCGTATCTGGCATGCTTTATGCTAAATAAAAAGTTAACGGATAGCAAGCGCTTAATTATCCGGCAAATAAAGATTCCGGACGGAGGCCGGACCTTGATGCCGGAGCGCGGAAAATTTACGT
Source organism: uncultured Syntrophomonas sp. (assembly GCA_964574965.1). Classification (GTDB taxonomy): domain Bacteria; phylum Bacillota; class Syntrophomonadia; order Syntrophomonadales; family Syntrophomonadaceae; genus UBA1368. Next base: position 2,180 of record CAZNPR010000072.1, read on the forward strand.
AAAGGAGTGTGAGGACTGATTTGTCCCATAAGGGCAGAATCAGGAATGTATGAGCAAAGTACTGTTTGTAGAACCCGAAAAATGTACTGGCTGTCGTAGTTGTGAATTGATTTGTTCTTTTACTCATTCCGGAGAATTCAATCCGCTCCGTTCCCGGATCTCTATTGTAGCGTTTGAGAAAAGCGGCTTTTCTTTCCCGGCAGTATGCCAGCAGTGCAGTGTAGCTGCATGTATGGAGGTATGCCCGGTCAATGCCATCAGCGTAGATGCTGCAACCGGTGCCAAAGTTGTGAATCACGCAGTATGTCTGCGCTGCAAAATGTGTACGATTGCGTGTCCTTTCGGTGCAACTTTCTTTGATGCAGAACATGATCTGATTTTAAAATGTGACCTTTGCGGCGGTGACCCGGAATGTGTCAAACATTGTTCTACAGAGGCCATATCTTACCGTGAAGCGAAGACAGCTAATTTTAATAAACGACGTGAAACGGCAGAAAAATTCCGTGAGGTTATGGAGGAGGGAAGATAACATGTCTGCTTGGATGGGTAAAATATTAAGAGTCGATCTCACCAAAGGAACCGTCACTCCCGAACCCTTGAATAAAGAATATGCTGAAAAGTTTATCGGTGCCCGCGGGCTGGGAACCAAATATTTTGTGGAAGAGGTAGATGCAAAGATCGATCCGTTAAGCCCGGAAAATAAAATTATCTTCATGACCGGACCTCTGACCGGTACTTTTGCCGGTTCTGCCGGACGGTATAATGTTGTTACCAAAGGCCCGTTAAATGGAACCATCGCTGCTTCCAATTCCGGCGGGACTTTTGGGCCGGAACTCAAGTATGCAGGCTGGGACGGCATTATTTTCGAAGGAAGATCGCCCAGTCCGGTTTATCTGTCGATCTATAATGATCATGTTGAACTTCTTCCGGCAGATGAATTATGGGGACAAGATGTTTTTGCCGTTACTGATGCATTAAAAGCCAGGGACGAAGAGGCGAAAGTTGCCTGTATAGGACCGGCAGGGGAAAACCAGGTCAAATTCGCTTGCATCATGAATGAATACCACCGGGCAGCAGGGCGTTCAGGAGTCGGAGCGGTAATGGGCTCGAAGAACCTGAAAGCGATCGTTGTTCGCGGTACTGGCGGAGTCAAGGTGGAAGACCCTCAGGCTTTTCTGGAAGCAGCCAAGGATGCACGAAAAAAACTGCGTGAACATGCAGTTACCGGCGAAGGACTGGCAGCTTACGGAACCAATATCCTGGTCAACATTTTAAATGAGCATGGTGGTCTGCCGGTCAAGAATTTCAGCGAAGCCGCTATGTTTGCCAATGCCGAAAAAATATCCGGTGAATGGCAGGCAGAACATTATCTGGTCAGAAATAAAGGATGCTTCGGCTGCTCGATCGGCTGCGGCAGAGTAACAAATATCCCCAAGGGACCTTTCAAAAGTGCCGGTGAAGGACCTGAATATGAAGCAACCTGGACGTTTGGTTCCAATCTGAATATAGATGATTTTGAAGCTATCTGTAAAGCCAATTTCCTCTGCAACGAGCTTGGTTTAGACCCCATCACCCTGGGAGGAACCATAGCCTGTGCCATTGAAATGGTGGAAAAAGGTATTATCCCCAGGTCGGTTGCTGATCTTCGCTGGGGAGATGGAGCCACATTGGTAGATTTGGTTACCAAGACCGCTTATCGCGAAGGTTTTGGCGATGAATTGGCGGAAGGTTCCTATCGTCTGGCGGATAAGTATGGCTATCCGGAATACTCCATGACCGCCAAGAAACAGGAAATGCCTGCCTATGACCCCCGCGGGCAGCAGGGGATCGGGCTCAACTATGCGACGTCCAACCGGGGAGGATGCCATGTGCGCGGATACATGACCTCGCCGGAAATATTGGGGATCCCGGAAAAAGCCGATCCGGATGCAACAGAAGGCAAACCCGCCTTGCTGAAATTATTCCAGGATCTGACCGCTCTGGTCGATTCCTCCGGGTTATGCCTGTTCATTACCTTTGCTAACGGACTGCCGGAAATATCAGCACAGATGAGAACTGCCACAGGGCTGGATCTGACTGACGACCAATACTTGCAAGCGGGAGAACGAATCTGGAATCTGGAACGTTTATTCAATCTTAGAGCCGGATTTACCAAAGCAGACGACACTTTGCCGCCGCGCCTGTTAAATGAGCCCATGAAGGATGGGCCCCACAAGGGCAGGGTCGTGCAGTTGGATGTCATGCTGCCTGAGTACTATAAATTACGGGGATGGGACGAAGAAGGCATACCTACGCCAGAAAAATTAACGGAACTGGGATTGACTGATATTTAAAATTAGCCTGGCGCAAATCGAACCCAAGTTCTTCCTGACCTCCGGCAGTCATCCAGGATAGTTGGTATGGCCGGTGGTCAGGAGCGCTTCTTAATCAACGCAATTGGAGGCGAGTGTTATGCAAATTGCCCTGCAGGAATATGAACATACTGATGATTATAGAGCTTTGATCGAAAACTATTCCGGTCAGCCGGCGCATCTTTTGGCCATTATGCAGGACGTGCAGAAGCAGTATAATTATCTGCCCCGCCTGGCCATCAGTATGATTGCAGAACATGCTGGCGTGCCGGTCAGCCGGGTATACGCGATGGCATCATTTTATAAAGCCTTCAGTCTGGTTCCCAAAGGCCGATACGTATTTCGCGTCTGTGACGGAACGGCTTGCCATATCAAAAACTCGGAAGTGCTGCTGGACCAATTGCAGCAAAGACTGGGAATAGGGGCCGGGGGAACCACTGAGGACGGAATGTTTTCGGTTGAGACGGTTAATTGTCTGGGCGCCTGTGCATTGGCTCCGGTCATGGTAGTGAATGGAAAAGTACACGGTAAAGTGGCCCCAGGAGATGTGGGAAAAATCATAAACGAATATGGAGGGCAGGAGCATGACAGCTAATACTGATGATCATGACCGCAAGACGGTACTGGTTTGCTGCGGGACCGGCTGTACTGCTAACGGTGCCCGGGATGTTTTTCAGGCCTTTCAGACAAAATTGAAAGATCATCCGGAGATTGAAGTAAAGCCGGTTATAAAGGCTACTGGTTGTAACGGCTGGTGTGAAAAAGGCCCGCTGGTCCGAATCATGCCTGAAGATATAACGTATTGCAGCGTGGCTGCAAAAGATGTAGACGAGATCGTAGAACAGACACTGCTGGAGGAAGTGCTGATCAAGCGCCTGCTTTATCGTGATCCAATCAGCAAAGAACAATTGACTTCACATTATATGACGGATTTTTATCGCAAACAGCATAAAATCGCGCTTAGAAATATTGGAGAAATCGACCCCGGACAAATCGATGATTACATCGAGCGCAGAGGATACCAGGCTTTAACAAAAGCTTTACAGCAGATGCAGGG
>CAZNPR010000072.1:5687-7882 GCA_964574965.1 uncultured Syntrophomonas sp.
GGGCCCGCGGTATCCTGGGAGAGAAGATCTTAGGGAGCGAATTCTCTTTTGATGTTGAACTGGTCAGAGGGGGTGGTGCTTTTGTCTGCGGTGAGGAAACTGCTTTGATCGCTTCCATCGAAGGACGAACAGGTGAACCCCGGGACAAATACGTTTTTCCAACTGAAAAAGGTTTATGGGGAAAACCGACCGTGATCAATAATGTTGAGACCTGGGCTAACGTACCGGTCATAATTCTTGACGGGGCAGAAAAGTTTGCCGCCGTAGGTACGGAATCCAGTAAAGGCACCAAGGTATTTTCCCTGGTAGGGAAAGTTGTTAATACAGGTTTGGTCGAGGTCCCCATGGGAACCACACTCCGGGAGATCATCTACGAGATCGGCGGAGGAGTGCTGAAAAAGCGGGCGTTTAAAGCAGTACAAACCGGAGGGCCGTCCGGAGGCTGTATTCCAGCTGCGTTACTGGATCTGCCCATCGATTTTGACAGCCTTGCGGCAGCAGGATCGATGATGGGTTCCGGCGGTTTGATCGTTATGGATGATCATACCTGTATGGTGGAAGTGGCCCGCTACTATGTCAATTTTCTGGCAGGAGAATCCTGCGGTAAATGTACGCCATGCCGGGAAGGGATCAGGGCATTGCTGGAGATACTGACCGGTATTTGCAGCGGGAAAGGCCGCATGGAGGATCTGCAGGTCATGGAGGACATATGCGATACCATGCAGGAAGCCTCACTCTGTGCCCTGGGTAGGACGGCGCCCAATCCGGTCCTTTCGACCCTGCGCTATTTCCGGGATGAATATGTCGAGCATATTGATAACCAATTTTGCCCGGCTGGAGTATGCCGGGAACTTACCACTTTTTATATCGACCCGGAAAAATGTACAGGCTGTACATTATGTGTGAAACATTGCTCTGTTAATGGCATAAAAGGTGAGAAAAAACAGCCGCATGTAATTGATGAAAGCGTTTGTATCCGCTGTGGTGAATGTTACCGGGTATGTACCTTTGATGCGATAAAGCTTGCCAGGAGGGATCGCAATGAAAATTAAACTAAACGGCCAAGAGCGCGAAGCCCGAGCAGGAGAGAGCATCCTGGATTTGTGCAGGCGGGAAAATGTTCCGGTGCCCACATTTTGTTATCACCAGGCATTTGGCGGGCAAGGGGCATGTCGTATGTGCATGGTGGAAGTAAAGGAGGAGGGGCAGAAGAAAGCGCGCCTGGTTGCAGCCTGCACCTATCCCCTCAACACCCCTGTTGAGATAATCACTGAATCAGATCATATCCAGCGGGTAAGGCGCACCATCGTTATGCTTTTAGCACGCCGGGCAGACAGTCATCCATTGCTGGAAGAGATGGCAGAGCATTATGACGTATCCCGCTTAAGCGCAATTACTGTCCAACCGCCCAACTGCATTTTATGCGGGCTTTGTATCCATGCCTGCGAGGAAATGGGGAAATCAGCTATTTGGAGCATGTTCCGGGGGGTCGATAAACGGATAGCGACACCTTATGATGAAGCATCGGATGATTGTATCGGTTGTGCTGCCTGTGCCAGGGTCTGTCCGACCCAGGCGATCGGTCTGGAGGAAAAAGGCGCAGTAAGGATCATCTGGAACAAGCAGTTTGAAATGATTGCCTGTAAGCGATGCGGGAAATACTACGCCACCAAAGAGGAACTGGAATATCTTAAACAACGCAGTGCATATGGGCAGGATAATTTATGTGATTCGTGCCGTAAAAAAACCCTGGCCATCAATATGAAGAACTTTAGCTAGCTTTTTACCGGGTTCAATAATTGTAACAGCTATGTTACACTAAAAAGAGCAAGGATCGTTTTAGAATCAAAGCAGATTACTGAAAGGATCGGTGACCCGGTGGCTAAGCAGATACCTGTTGTCAATGCCCATTTTTATTGGGAACAGTTTATAAAAAAGGGAGAACTGTTTGAAAACAAACTGCGCCCTATGGTTGCATCTTCGTGGAGGAGATGTGCTGCATTCAAGGTCGATCCTTTTGACGGCAGAAGCCATTATATTCTGCCGGCAAATGAACTGAGAAGAACGCTGAAAAAAACTGAGGATCTGATCAATATTGCCCTGCCTTTTATGCAGGAGCTGGAAAGTTACGTAGCAGGCTCCGGTTTCTTGGTCATGCTGACCGATAACCGGGGCTTTATTTTGGAAGCACTTGG
>CAZNPR010000073.1:0-7881 GCA_964574965.1 uncultured Syntrophomonas sp.
CCCTGCTGTCAATCAAGTCGGTGATCAACTGGGTATTAAACAAAACAGACTGTTCGTCCGACCAGTCTGCTGCCAGCAATGTAGCTTTAATTATCTGATCCAGCTCGGAATCATTAAAACTTATCATCCATCGTTTCAACACTTCCAGCAGCTGCGGTTTTTCTTTTTTATAGATCTTCATTTCCAGCAAAGTCAGCAGGAATATTTTTTCTTCTTCGCTGATCCTGTACCGGTAACAAAGATCGTAGATGAGGTTGGCGGTCTGATGATAAACACGCTCCAGATTTTTGTCTCCGGCCATTTATTTTTTCCTTTCCGCATCCTTCATGGTTTGCTTCTGCATATCAAACGTAATGGGCAGGCGGATCCCGCTTCTGCCGTCACGGTTTTTTTCCACCACAATATAATAATTGGGATTTATGCAGCTTTTCAAATCTTCATTTTCTTCCAGTTCTTCTTTGGGAATAGGTGCAAGCTTTAAGAGCAGATCTGCTTCATTTTTCATACGTTTAGCACCTTGCAATGTCCCGTCCGGATTTAATTGTACCAGACACATGACGGCAATATTCAAATTCTGCGCCAGCATCTTCTGGGTCTTGACGATCTGCTCCAGCATCTGCCATTCCTGCAAGCGGGGGTCGATCTTATCCATCCGGCCAACGTAGTCGATGATCATGAGATCGATACTCTTCTGCACCTTGAACTTGCGGGCGATCGATATGGTCTTTTCCGGGGTCAGGTTGGGACAGGGGTAAGAATAAAAACCGCTTTGCCGTAAACGGGAGTAACCCTGGAAAATAATCGATAATTCAGTCTCGTTGATATTCCCGCTGCGGATACGGTCATGGTCGATGGAAGATAAAATGGATCCCCAGCGCAGCGCGATCTGCTGCCGGCTCATTTCAGTATTCAGGTATAATACATTGTGCTGGTTATTGACCGCAACTTCTTTGGCGGTATGCAGGGCAAAAGCAGTTTTGCCATGGCCGGTCTGGGCTCCCAGTATGATCAGTTCCCCCGGTTTGTAACCTAACGTAATATGGTTCAGGCTGTCAAAGCCGGTAGGTAATCCATCCAAAGGCAGAACGCCCTTATACAATTCCTGGATCTCCTTGAAACGGATAAACCTTCTTTCAACTTCATCATAGCCAAAATTGGCCATATCCTGCGGTGTATCGATCTTATCATCAACTTCCAGAGCCGTAAGGTTGGTCAATTCTTCCTCGGCTTCCATCAGGATCTGTTCGGCTTCCCTGTCCGCTCCTTCGCTCAGTTGCTGGTAACGTATACGCAGAAAATTTTCATATTTTCGCAGACGGGATTTATCTTTGACTCTGCCGATCCAGTATTTGATATTCTCATCGTCTATATAATGTTCAGCAATATACTTGATATCTTCCAAATCACGGGGATTGGTAAAGATTCCCAGACTATGCCCTTCCTTCAGCAATTCTACATAGGTAGGGCGGATCTCCCGGTCAAACAAACTGCAGATCAGCTCAAAGATCGTGCCATGTTTCGGCGCATAAAAATCAGCCGCTGATAAAACGCTGTATCCTTCGATACAGGCTTCTTCCGAATGCAGCATGGAGGATAAGACCCGACGTTCGCTTTCCAGATCAAATAATAATTCTTTTTCTATCTGCTCTCTTAATACGGTGTTCAACCGAACGCCACCATCCTAACTGTTCAAGCTGCCGTTATTTGCTTTTTATTTCCTCTGTCACTACCGGTGACATAAAAATCTCATATTCGCTTAAATTTGGTGTTACCTGTTTTTTTGGTACGGTAAAATCGCTTTTCCTGGCTTTGTTTTTAAATTCAGCGATTTCTTTTTGGGCCTCATCAACTTTGTTGATATTCTTGGCCTTCCAGTTGGCCAGGACGCTGTCTATGTATTCCAGACCGCCATTTTTGGTGCGCTGGCACATTACTTCTCCGGCTTTCATGATCAGGGCATGGGTGAGGGCCCAGTCATATTTCCACTTGTAATAGATTTTCCGGCGGGCTTCAGCTGACATATCGATGCCTGTATAATTGCCAAATTCCATGACCTCAGGATCGAACTGAGCCAAATTATTGTGGTTTAAATCACTATCAACATATTTCTTGAAGTACAGATTCAGGCCTTCCACGGTATTGATGGAGTATTCTTTTAAATCTGTCACGATCCTGGTGATACTTTTGGGATTATCAATATTTCTTTCAAAACAGAGTTCCAGCATACAGAGCAGAAACTCCGGGGTATATTTCATTTCATCCAGCCATTTCTTGAGTTCATGCGACATTTTAAGGCTTAAGAGATTGCCGGTTTTTTTGGCAATAAAATCTGCTACCTTCTTATAGTTCTTGTCATTGCTGTGATTGAAATCAACATACATGGTTTTGCGGCGTTCTTCTTCCAGCTGCAGTTCCAATTGTTCAATACGGCTGTTTAGTAATTCGCTGCTCTTTTCATTTCTCGCCAATGGTTTTTGCTCGGTCAACTGATCATGATCCCTGGTCACCAGGCGGCATAATTTTTCCATTATGGGTTCCAGAAAGATCTCCCGGTCATTAAAGTTCCTGTTCTTATCTTCAACCTTAATAATGCCTAATTTCTCCAGTCGGCTTATCTGGCGGGAAAATTTGCTTTTGGTCAGAGTCGGACAGACCTGAAGGACTTGTCCGATATTGATCCCTGTTTGATTGAGTGGCTTGCTCCTTTGGAAGGCATAATAAATAGCAGATAATATACCAATGTCTTCCATATTTAAATCCAATTCATTGGCATACCAAAAAATTACTCCCGGTACATTGGCATTTCCCCAACGGAAAATCTCGAGTGCAGCGGAATTTTTATTCATTTAAAAAGGCCCCCGTTTTTATGTGAAGTAAAAGAATTATAGCACTTTGAAAAGGTCTGCTTCAAGTCGATAAAAGCTGAGATTTATCCTGAAAATGATACCTACAAAGCAATAACCTGCAAAAAAATAACTGGGAGTATAAAACCAAAGTTAACCAAATATTTTTTCTTTTTCGTGCGAAAAGGAGCTGCCGGATAAAGGCGTTTTCATGGCTCCATCTCTCATAAAAGCTCTACAAAGTGGAACTGATTTTATTCATGGAGTCAATGATTTTATCATAATCAGCTTTATCCCAATTTTCCGTGAATATTCGATTGATTTTCAGTCTGAGATCCAAATACATTTGTTCTGCGATCATGGCCTTGTTCATATCGGCTCCCGTATAAACTGTTTTGCTCAGTTCCTGGGCAGGTTTCAAGGTATATTCATCCTGCCAGGCCGGAATGAAAACTGGTACGTTTAACTGTGCCTTGATATTGCCAGCCATCTCGATCTGCGCCTCTTCTTCTCCGTGAACGATAAATATGGCTTTGGGCGGTACCACGAACCGTTTGATCCATTCCAGCAGACCTTCCCGGTCTGCATGGGCGGAATACGCATCGATGGTTTTAATGTCAGCCTTGACTGCCACCTGTTCACCATGGATGGTCACGATTTTTTCCCCTTCAAACAAACGGCGTCCCAGGGTCCCCTGGGATTGGTAACCGACGATCAGGATCGTAGACTCAGGACGCCACAGATTATGCCGCAGATGATGCTTGATCCGGCCGGCGTCACACATGCCGCTGGCGGAAATAATAATGGTATTCCTCTTGGTTTCGTTTAACAACATGGATTCCTGCTGAGAGCGGGAATATTTGAGGTTGGGGATTTTTAAAAAGTGATTGCCGTTTTCTACCATTTGCCTGGTTTCGTCACCGTAGAAATGTTCATTACGTTCAAATATTTCCGTGGCAGCTATGGCCAGAGGACTGTCAATGTAGATATCGATATTGGGATCCAATTTCCCATCTCTAAATAACAGGTTTAAATCATACAGCAGGTCCTGGGTTCTCTCCACCGCAAAAGCAGGAATGATCAGGTTTCCTCCTTTTTGCATGGTGAAATCGATCACCTCTTTCAACTGCTGGGCCCGGTCCCCGATGTCCTTATGACTGCGGTTGCCATAGGTTGATTCAATGATCAGGTAATCAGTATTCTCAATTACAGTTGGATCTTTTAAGATAGGCTGCTTATCATTGCCCAAATCACCGGTGAAGACCAGCTTCAGTTTTTTCCCGTCTTCTACCACCCATAATTCCACAATACAGGATCCCAGGATATGCCCGGCATCCCGCAGACGAATTTCGATACCCGGTTCCAGGTCAATGACCTCATCCAGGTTCAGCGGGTGGAACTGTTTTAAACATTCCAGCGCGTCTTCTGACGTATAGATCGGCTCGATCACTTCTTTGCCGGCCCGGAGAAATTTGCGGTTTTTCCGTTCGACTTCCATTTCCTGAATATATCCTGCGTCAGGCAATAGTACAGTAGCCAGCTCAGCAGTAGGATAACTGCAGTAGATAGGCCCTTTAAAGCCATGTTTGCATAGTTTGGGGACTAAACCGGTATGGTCAATATGGGCATGGGTTAATATTAAAAAGTCTATGGAACCAGGCTCGATAACAAAATCCTGGTAATTCCGCTCTTTGATCTCTTTCATACCTTGAAATAAGCCGCAATCAACAGCAAAGCGCCGACTTTCGGTTTCCAGTACAAAAAAAGAACCGGTCACCGTTTTAGTGGCGCCTAAAAATTTTATTTTCATTCCTTTACCCCGCTTCTGTATAAAATATTATGTTTATTATACAGCAATAATCTTTCTTGCGTCCTTTTTTTGGGATAAAAGCATATATTGTTGATAAAAATCTAGAATCTCCATGCGGATCCTGGTCTCATTGCCTGAATTGATGGCCTGCTCAATGTTTTCAAAGGCATGCCGGCCTGTTTCCCTGACGATTTCATTGCTGTCCAGATCCTCAACTACTTCGCTGAATTTATGATGGACCTTCTGGAAGCTGCTGTAGTACAATTCTTTCATCTGGTAAAACCGTCGGGTAACCAGGTCAATATCCAATTCCTTGCCTTCAATAATATGAAGTAGACTATGAAGCAGGTTACCCATCAGGTTATTATTGAATACGGATGCCATTACTTCTCGGCGATACTGTTTGCATAATAAGTAACGCATAAACTCCTTTAGTTCCTTTTGACCATGCGAAGATAAACATTGATAAGAATTAAGAAGTTCGATCTCATTCATCGAGAGTTCAAATGCCATCCCTATAACCCCCCCAATATTTTTCATCATGTTTATATCAGTTTCGCAAGCGGGATGATTAATCCTTTAGTTAAATACCGTATAATTCCACGATAATACCCGGCAGTTCGCTATAATTTCACTCTTTTTTCTAGCTGGCTTTACGACAAAAAATATATTGGGGGTATACTGTTTGACCTTTACCTATGATAGCCCTGCTTTTTTATCCTCAGGAATGATTCCTGTGAACCGACAAATATTTTATCGATGTCGATTTAAAAAATTACCCATTTTGATGATGGCTTCCTCCAGATCTTTTACACTGGCGGCATAGCAGCAGCGAATAAATCCTTCCCCGCTATTACCGAAAGCATTGCCGGGCACAACTGCCACCTGTTCTTCCTGCAGCAGTTTTTCACAAAAGTCTTCTGAATCAAACGGTGTACTTTTGATCGATGGGAAACAATAAAAGGCCCCCCGGGGTTCAAAACATTCCAGACCGATTTCCTGAAATCCCTTAAGCAGCAGCCTGCGGCGATAATTATAGTTATCGACCATTTTCAGCATCTCTTCTTCCCCGTGACGCAGCGCTTCCAAAGCTGCTTTCTGGGCCATGATCGGGGCACACATTATGGTATATTGATGAATTTTGGTCATGGCCGCTATAATATCGGGATGACCGCAGGCATACCCGATCCGCCATCCGGTCATAGCATAGGCTTTGGAAAAACCATTTAAAAGCAGGGTCCGGTCTCTCATGCCCGGCAGCGCAGCGATGGAACAATGTTTGCCGCTATATGTCAGTTCACCGTATATCTCATCAGAAATAACGAACAAATCATGTTTTTTAACCACCTCAGCGATGGCCTCCAGATCTGCTTTTTCCATGATCGCTCCGGTTGGATTGCTGGGAAAAGTAAGAATTAAGATCTTGCTTTTTGGTGTTATGCAGCTTTCCAGCACATCAGCCCGCATACGGTATTGATCTGTATCATAAGTTGGCACCGGTACTGCTTTGCCAAATGCCAGGCAGGTTCCCGGCGCATAGCAAACATAGGACGGATCAGGTATCAGCACTTCATCCCCCGGCTCGATCAGCGACCGCAGCGCAATGTCAACTGCTTCACTGACGCCTACCGTGATCAGTATTTCTGTGGCTGGATCATATTCTGCTCCCACCTTGCGTTTTTGGTAGGCGGCGACCTCTTCCCGCAGCTCCATGAGCCCGCTGTTGGAAGTGTACATGGTATAGCCTTTTTCCAGCGAATACCAGCAGGCTTCCCTGATATGCCAGGGGGTCACAAAGTCAGGTTCTCCTACACCCAGCGAAATAACGCCTTCGGTCTGGGAGACCAGATCAAAGAATTTACGGATCCCTGAAGGCGGTATGGTTTTGACTACTGTAGATAAATATCTGCTCATGTCGCTCATGGACTCACCACCAACCTTTTATCATCATCATTGTCGTTGAACATGAAATGCTCTTGCTTGTAAGTTTTCAGGATAAACAATGTCACGGTACTCTGTATCTGATCTAAAGTCGACAGCTTATGGGAAACAAACCAGGAGATATCTTTCATGGTCTTGCCGGTAACGATAATAGACAAATCATAGGTACCGCTCATCAGTTTAACGCTTTTTACTTCCGGGAACCGGCAGATCCGTTCGGCAATACGGTTGAACCCCACTTCCCTCTCGGGCTGCATCTTGACTTCGATCATGGCGGTAACACTCTGGTCGCCCATTTTATCCCAATTGATAACCGTGTTGTAACCAAGGATTATTTTTTCAGCTTCCATCTTCCTGATCAATTCTGCTACTGTCGCTTCATCCTCACCTAACATGGTGGCGATCGTTGCTGCGCTTAATCTGGCGTCACCTTCGATCAGATTTAAGATCTTCATTTGTAGATCCACTTAAATTCCTCCATTCTGAATACTTGCTTTAAAATACAAAAAACCTCTCATCCCTAAATAGGGACGAGAGGATCAACTCCCGCGGTACCACCCTGGTTGGCGTATGCCCGGCTCAAACGGATAACGGTCGCGACCGTTCGGCTTACTTCCCGTGAATTCACCGAAGACTCACAGATGGCCTCCTTATTATCCGCTTGTCGGTTTGCACCCTTCCCGACTCTCTGTCAAGACGAACAGTAAGGTTCTTCTGCTCATTGTCGTATATGATTTGCTAATTATCCTATCACTCCGACCGGCTATAGTCAACATGTAAAAATCTATCTTTTATAGCAGCAAATTATATGCACTTTTTTCTGACCCGTTGCATATTATTACTGGAGGATCAATAGCGGAGGTGCAATCATGCCGGCTGAAATTTTGACCCTGGAAGAACAACAGGCTTTAATAAAGCTGGAAAATTATTTTAAGCATGTTGATATGAGCCTTTACGATAGAGTTTTCAATGCCCTGGTCATTGCTGAACATGAGCTGATGGAACATTGTTTCACCAATGAACATGAACGGATCAAAATCGAAAGTTTCAAGCATGTCTTAAATGATCTGCTGCTTAAGATCAGCAATGGTGAATAAAGTAATGCAGCCATTGATGTGTTTTGATTACTCTCAGCAGACCGCTGCTATTTCAATCTGTCTTCCAGATCCTTCAGGCGCTGCTGCAAAGCATCATACTCTTCCCGGGACACCATTTCCTTGTGCTTGCATTTAACTTCCTGCTGAACAAAATCCTTGATCTCCTGTCGGGCTTCTTCCCCGCGTTTGA
>CAZNPR010000074.1:0-7839 GCA_964574965.1 uncultured Syntrophomonas sp.
GATACAAATATGGTTATTTGATTGCCAATCCTCCTTATGGGGAGAGGTTGTCAGAGAAAAAATCGGTGATTCAGCTTTATAAAGCCATGCGACAGGTATTCAGTGATTTGGACACCTGGTCTTTTTATATCCTGACTTCTCATCAGGATTTTGAAAATATTCTTGGACGCAAAGCCGATAAAAAGCGCAAATTATATAATGGCCGCATATTAGTGAATTATTATCAATATTTTGGGCCTAAACCAACAGTCCTGGAAGGCCCGTTCACTAAAAAATTCCTTTAAAAGAAGGTGGTATGTTAAGTCCGTGATGAGCCGCTAGATCCTCACAAGCAAGGGGTTTTATATTTTCGAAAATTGGTCATAATATAGGCATCTTTATTTTAATGATCACTTGATCGCGGAAAAAACTGTAATCATGTGCGAGTCATAAAAAGCATATAATAACAAGTCAGCATTTATGGAGGTAATTATGATTTCCGTTATTTTAGCCGGTGGCCGGGGAACTCGTTTGTGGCCCGAAAGCCGCAGGCAGTTTCCCAAGCAGCTTTGCAAATTTTTTGATGACAAGACGATGTTGGATCATACGATCGACCGGCTTCTTAATGCCGGCAGCAGCCAGGTTATCATTATAACCAGTGATGATTTGGCATCTGGTATTAAACAGATCGTAGACAATCGTCCGGATCATGATATCATAGAAATTCTCAGTGAACCGGAAGGAAAAAATACGGCCCCCGCGGTAGGTTTAGTTCTGGCTAAATATGCCGGGCAGACGCCAGAAGATGTGGTTGGTATCTTCCCGGCCGATCATCATGTTCTTGATAATAACGCTTTTTGTACTGCAGTCTCCCAGGCTGCTAAAGCAGCAAAGCAAGGGTATCTTGCCACGATCGGTATCGCCCCGGATCGTCCAGAAACCGGTTTTGGCTATATTGAAAAAACCAAATGGGAAATTGGCCAACTGAATAATGTGTATCCGGTGCATTCTTTTTATGAAAAACCCGAATTGAAAACAGCTGAGTCGTATCTGAATTCAGGCCAGCATATGTGGAATGCCGGTATATACATAGGACAATTCAATACTTTGCTGGAAGAATTCGCCGCTTATCTGCCTGATGTTTATCAACATATCACCAGCGGTTATACTTCCTATCTTAATGCTTATTCTAAACTGCCTAACATAAGCCTCGATTATGGCATCGCTGAAAAATCTCGGCGCATGGCAGTCGTCCCGTCGGATTTCGGCTGGTCTGATCTGGGCAGTTGGGAGGCATTGGCCAAACTCCATCCTGCGGATAACAAGCAAAATATTGTCATTGGTGATGTAGTTCTTAAAGACAGTCAGCAATGCATTGTGAAACAAAATAGTAAAACCGTAGTGCTCTGTGGTGTTGATAATTTATTAGTGGTAGAAACGGATCAAACCATATTTATTGCGGACCGTAATAAAGCTCAGGAAATAAAAGATGTAGTGGAGTTTTTGACCAGAGAGCAAAGAAACGATTTGTTATAAATAAAAAGGGGGGTGATATCATCAGTAATATTTTTCGTCAGTATGATATCAGAGGTTTGGTGGATATCGAGATAGACGACTCGGTGATGTCAGGAATTGCAAAGTCATTTGCAGCTTATGCCCGGCAAAAAGGAAAAACCAAGGTTTTACTCGGTCATGACAACCGTTTATCTTCTCCGCGTTTTCGTAATGTGATTGCTGATGCATTGGAGGAATCCGGTTGTCAGGTAGTTGATCTGGGTCTGGTGATCACTCCTATGTTTTATTTTGCTGCGCATCATCTGGATATTAAAGCTGGGATCATGATCACAGCCAGCCATAACCCGGCTGAATACAATGGCTGCAAACTGCTTTTGGGCGAATCGACTATTTATGGAGAAGAAGTTCAGGAAATACGCCATATCATGGAACAGAAACGATATCCTGAAAATATCCTCGGCGGAACCATAATAAAAGAAAACATCAGCGGCCCTTACTCGCAGATGATAAGAAGCAAAATTACGCTGGGCCCTTATCCCCCCAAAGTCGTGATCGATTGCGGAAATGGTACAGCATCCAGCTTTGCACCCGAAATAATTCGTTCATTAGGCTGTGAAGTAATCGAGCTCTTTTGTGAATCAGATCCCTGTTTCCCCAATCATCATCCTGATCCGGTAAATCCTGATAATATGCTTCATCTGGTAGCTAAAGTCCAGGAAACTTCTGCTGATCTGGGTATCGGCTTTGATGGAGATGGTGACCGACTGGGCGTTGTCGACCCCCAGGGCAACATGATCTGGGGCGACTTATTGATGATCATGTTCTGGCGGGAAATCCTGCCCAGATATCCGGAGACTGAATGCATTGTGGAAGTCAAGTGTTCCCAGAGCCTGGTAGATGAAATCAGAAAATTAGGCGGGGAACCGGTTTTCTATAAAACCGGCCACTCCCTTATTAAAGATAAAATGAAAAAAACCGGCGCTGTTTTCACCGGCGAAATGTCAGGCCATATGTTTTTTGCTGACGATTATTACGGCTATGATGATGCCATTTATGCTGCTGCCCGCCTGCTGCAATTGCTTTCCCGCAGCAGCCGTACCATTACTGAACATCTGGCGGATATAAACAAATACTATTCCACTCCTGAAATAAGAGTAATCAGCAGTGATGAGGGAAAATTCAGCATCGTTGCTGAAATACTTGAGCATTTTCATAATAAATATCCTGTTATCGACATTGATGGTGTACGGGTCCTTTTCCCTAATGGCTGGGGATTAGTCCGGGCATCCAACACAGGTCCGGAATTGATCGTCCGATGTGAAGGTGATTCCCCTCAGGCCCTGGAGAGCATCAAAGATGAATTGTTTGCCGTATTACATGCTGCTGGCGTAAAATTGCCGTTTTAGTAATGCATGTATAAATGCCCTGCTAATTGTACAAGAATAATATTTAGAGAACTTTTGATATTTAAAGGAGTGACTAAAAAAATTGACCATTATCAACCTGGGTACTTACCCGCCCAAACAATGCGGCATAGCCACTTTTTCCCAGGATCTGCGCAACGGTCTGGAATTGTGCGGTCAAAAGGTTGAAGTTATAAGCATATCAGACAGCAGTATCTCCTGCCAATATGGCTCTGAGGTGAAATTTACCATCCGGCAGGAGGAAAAATCGGATTACTATCATGCTGCCCAATATATCAATAAGAATCCGCAGGCCAATATGGTTATCATTCAGCATGAATATGGTATTTTTGGCGGTCCTGACGGCGAATATGTTTTAGGATTGGCCAAAAAACTGACCAAACCTTATATCGTCATTACGCATACTGTTTTGCCTGCTCCAAAAAGGCATCCTCAGTCAGTCCTGCATCGTCTCTGTTCAGATGCTGCCGCAGTGGTATGCATGACGAAGCGTTCGGCGCGTTTGTTAAACGATATGTATAGCATCCCATCAAGTCTTATCCATGTGATCAGCCATGGTGTTCCTGAATTCACGCGGAATGAACCTGCTGAACTCAAACAAAAATATGGCCTGGAGAGAAAAACGGTTATCAGTACCTTTGGCTTGCTTGGTCCGGGCAAAGGGCTGGAAATGGGAATCAAAGCTTTAGTTCCGTTGGTTAAAATTTACCCTGATATTCTCTATTTGATTCTGGGCCAGACACATCCGGTGCTGCAAGTCCGTGAAGGTGAATCTTATCGTCAAATGCTGCTAAACCTGGTCAATGAATTGGGATTGCAATCCCATGTTCTTTTTGTCAATAAATTTCTTGATGATAAGGAGTTAAATGATTATTTAAACCTGACTGACATCTATCTCAGTCCCTATCCTAACAAAGATCAGGCTGTCAGCGGCACACTGGCTTTCGCAGTTGGAGCTGGCAAAGCCATCGTTTCGACCGCCTATGCCTATGCATTGGAAATAGTAAGCAATGGGCGGGGGCTTTTAGCTCTAGAAAATAATCCGGAGCAAATCGCAAAACTTCTGGGAAAAATCATAGCGAATCCTTCCTTAAAAAAGAGCCTGGAGGAAAATGCTTATCACCTGGGACGAACCTGGAGCTGGCCCAATATTGGCAGGCAGTATTGCAACTTATTCGCCGAATTAGAACAAGCAGAACAGGAGGAATCTCCCCTTCATTATGCAAGACTTTAGACATTTAAGGCAAATGACTGATCTGAACGGGATGCTGCAGTTTTCACAGTTAAGCACCCCTGATAAACAGAGCGGCTATACCTTGGATGATAATGCACGGGCGCTGATGGTCGCTTTATTAAATGGTTTTCCTGATAAAGAAGTATTAAATTATGCCCGCTTCCTGTTTCAGGCACAACAGAAAGACGGCAGTTGGTCCAATTTTTACGGTAATGAGAAATATTTATCCTCCTTTAATTCGGAGGACAGTGTTGGCCGGGCTATACTCGCTTGTGCTATGGGACTTGACAGTGATTTTATCCCCGTGCGTGAGCTTTGTTTGCAAATGCTTAAGAATAATGCAGCCAGAGCCCTGCAATTTACTTCCCCGCGCTCTATTGCTTATACACTGGTGGCCTTTTGCAGAATCAACAACCGGGGCAAAAACAACTGGCAGAATATGATAATCGAGCGTCTTTGCAGTAATTTACAAGCATTATATGACACCTGGCATGGTCCGGACTGGTATTGGTTTGAAAATTATCTTACTTACTGCAATGGTATTTTGCCTCAGGCTATGTTGGCGGTTTATAATTACAATGGCAATAAAAAAGCCTTGAAGATCGGCTGTGATTCCCTTGATTTTTTAAGCAGCATTTTGTTTCGGCACGGCTGTTTAAATATTATTGGCAATAAAGGCTGGTATCAAAGAGGGGGCAGCATCCCTTCGTTTGATCAACAACCGGTAGACGCAGCTTCGGTGGTCTTTGCCCTTAACGAAGGTTATCAGGCCATTGGCAGGCAGGAATATCTGGATATGGCGCAAAAGGGATATCTTTGGTATCAGGGGGAAAATATCAATTCCCAGTCTATGTATGATCCCATTTCCGGAGGCTGTTTCGATGCCCTGACTGAGGAAGGTGTGAATTTAAATCAAGGCGCAGAAGCGGTGTTGTCACTTTTACTTACCGAGTCCGCCATTCGTCAAAATCAGCAGATCAAATCAGAAAAAACTTCTTAGCTTCCTCACAATATCAGAACGATCCTCACACGAAGAGTAAATGCCAAATTTTAATGACGGAAAGATTCCGGGATCAGGTCTTTAAGCCTGGCTGTTGCAAGGCCGATGCTGGTGTCGGCAGCACCATAATAGACTAATATTTCATCGTCGTCATCCAAAATATCCTTGTCAGTATCAGCTACTGCCCCGCAGGTAAAAACTACATTCGGTACCCAGGCCCCATTGGCACCTACTTCGTATTCTTCTTCCGGCTCCAATATCGGATTAGGCGAGCGATAGATAATTTTTTGGGGATTATTTAAATCAACTAATAATACACCTAAACGGTAAACATAGTTGTAATCCACCCCATGATAGATCAGCAGCCAGCCATACCTCGTCTTTAAAGGCTGTGCACCCGCTCCGATTTTCAAAGAATCCCACATACGCCCCGGTCTGGGTCCCACGATAATTGCATGATTCTCGGTGAGCGGAAATTCGATTTCCTTCATATAAGTGACCCATATGCTGGGCTCTATGCGATGATAAATAACATACTTGCCGTTTATCTTTTCAGGGAATATAATTGCATCTTTATCCCAGATATTCTTAAAAGCCAAGCCTTCTCTTCGCCAATTGGTATAGTTGCCGTTTTTCAAGTCAGCGACGCTGATGGAGGCTGCTGCGATTTGAGCAATGTTGCCGTCATAGGCGGTATAAAGCATAACCACCCGTTCCCCAACCATAACCAAACGGGGATCTTCGCATCCCATTTTTTCTTCCGGAATCTGCGGAGAGAAAATGGGCTCTGGAAGACGTTTAATGACCTTATATCCATCAGTGATCGCCAGTCCGATATAGGAAATATTATCTTCCCCCACCGCCCGGTAAAATAAATATACTTTTTCTTCAATGCGAAGGGCACCGGGATTTAAGACGTATTTTGATTCCCATTTGCTGCCTGCTACAGGTTCCAGCAGCGGATTATTTTTGTAGCGGCGTAAATGGCGGCTGGGTTCACTGGTGGTTTCCTGTACAACTACTGTTACGTCTTTCGGACTGGTAGGCAGCAGTGTGTCCAATAAATTATGATCGATTTTTCCGGTCTGGATCAGGCGGAAAACAATTTGTAAGATTTCTTCCCGATCATATCCCAGCTCTTCGTAAAGCATTTCCAGAAAATCGTGATTGAACCAGCGGCTTTCAACTGTTGTTGTCAGCGGGGTAGGAATGTTCATCCCTCCCTTGAAACTATAGCTGGCCCAACTCCAGGCTGTACAAGTAAGAAAAACTTCATTTTCCAGCATCTGCCCCAAACCATAACCATCAGCCATCAATTGCAGAAGCCTGGCCATATCATGACGCCCTGCTCCCTCCTGCATGCCTGCTATCTTATATATTTTCTCCACCAATAAGCGGTGATGATAGTTTTCAAAAATATTGTGAGCGGAAAATAGGTCCCCCTTGCGACCACCGGATAAGGAATTTTTAAATTTCTGCCCCACGTTTTTTCGTTCCATAGCATTATAGGTAAATAGCTGGGAATAGTGTTCCGCCACTGCCAGGCGCCGAATCAAATTGGTGAAATATCTTAGTTTGGGATAATCACCCCCCTGCCCTTCTTGCATAGGTTTGATCATGATGCGGCCAGTTAAGAGATTTAAAATTGTAATTTTCCCTGCTGGCAAAGACGTCGGATAACGTTTATCCGTCAGAAGCATCGCTTTGATGTCTACCCATGCAAAGCTCTCCGGTTTCAAGTTCTCCATAAGCCAGTTCAAATCGCGGTCACTGTAACTCATACTTTCCACCAGACCAGCTAAGCTTACCGCATCATAAGCATCCATTGCGTCAACCAGTTGGGCTGGTTTATAAAACCCCAGAGGTATCATCAGATTGACGGGCGGAAAACGTATCAACATTTCACGCAGTAAATCGGCATGTACAGCAAACATTTTATGAGGTCCGAAAAATTCCATTAAGCGATCCACGAATTGCCGCAGCCCGTTTTCCGCTGTCAATTCTCCTGGCAGCAGGTTATCCAAACCTCTTTCCAATTCCGCCATAAATGACTTTACACCAGCAATGATCGTTTCCGCATCAGCATCAGCAGGAAGCCCTAAACCATCACTAATAAACTGGTTGAATTTCGTTTCATATCTTTTTCGCAGAGCTTTGAAAATATTATCAGTATTGACCAGTCGTCCATCTTTACCTACGATTTTTTTAGGAATGACGATTGGTTTGCCCGGTACATATTCCATATATCCCAGTGGTAAAATGGCGGGTCTCATCTTCTCACTTTCCGCGATCCACTGTCGGGTAAAATTTGGCTTCATCAGCCAAAAACAACTGGTCAGGCGCTGTTTGACAGATTCCATTTTTCTGACCAGAAAACCATCTCTTTCCCCCTCAGTATCACAGGTAATACTGGCATTGAACTGCTGCATCTCCAGGACATAACTGGCGATCCTCCCGTTATAGAGTGCGGTCAAGGCATGAAAATATTCTTTACTGCCAGCTTTTTCTGCTTGGAATGTATATTGTATCAGGACATAAAACAAGGCATTGACCCATATTTCATCTTCCATATAAAAATCCTGCTCCGGTATTGCCGTAAGCCTTTCCAATTCGGCTATCCCGCTAAAATCTTTGAAAAGCGGGGCGTATTCCTGCATTCCCCCGGTATACTTATCACGCAGCTGCTT
>CAZNPR010000075.1:0-4223 GCA_964574965.1 uncultured Syntrophomonas sp.
ATTAACCTTCACCCCCAAACATATAGTTAATATTCCATCACATTCCCTCTCCACATGAGCCCACCCCGGGCTCATGTAAAGTTTCTGGGATTTTTTCTTTGTCAATTCTTTTTTTACCTTAATTAGGAGTTTATAAACATTATTATTTGCTTTACAATATAAAAATAGATGTCTAATTATGTCCTGTAATCATGTCTAAATTGGGGAGGATCGTGAAAAATGGATAAAAAGCTGCCGGAAAGCAAGGTAATCGTGGTAACGTCTGGTAAAGGTGGAGTGGGGAAAACCACTACTGTTGCCAATGTCAGTTCTGCTTTAGCCAGAGTTGGTTATAAAGTCGCGGTACTGGATCTGGATATCGGACTGAAGAAACTGGATCTCCTGCTGGGTCTGGAAAACCGGGTAATATATGATATTGTCCAGGTCATTGAAGGAGAAATCGAACTTAAAAAAGCGATGGTCAAAGATAAACGATTTCCCTGCCTGCATATGCTGCCTGCCGCCCAAACCAGAAACAAAGGAGACATTACCCCGGAACAGGTAAAAGAGGTCTGTGAGCAGCTTAAACCTGATTATGATTTTATATTTATTGACTGTCCTGCCGGCATTGAACAAGGCTTTCAAAACGCCATCGGTGCTGCTGATCAGGCTATCGTGGTAACCAATCCTGAAATTTCAGCCGTGAGGGATGCTGACCGCATTATCGGTATGTTGCTTTCTGCCCAATTTGATGATGATGATATCGGTCTGGTGGTAAATCGTCTGCGGCCGGAAATGGTAAGAGACGGCAACATGCTCTCCATCGATGACCTGGTTGAGCACTTATCCGTCGACCTTTTAGGGGTGATCCCTGAGGATAAAAACGTAGTGATATCCACAAACAAAGGGGAACCGATCATATTAAACGAAAAATCAGCAGCAGCGGCAGCCTTGAATAATATCGCCATGCGTATAAGCGGTCAAGAAGTTGAAATCCCTACCTTCCAGGAAGAATCTGTGTTGCAAAAGCTGAAAACGTTTGGACGCAAATTTTTTTCCACGATGTAAGGAGGCAGAAAAATGTTGGAATTAATTAAAAGACTCTTTCAATCCGAACCTACCAGCCGCAATCAGGCCAATGAACGTTTGCGCGTGGTTTTGACCCATGACCGGATGAATGTTTCCTCCGAGGTCATCAATGAACTGAAAACAGAAATCATTCAGGTCATTGCCCGCCATTTCGATATCGAAGGCATCCCTGAAGTGAATCTGATCAGTGAAGGGCGCAATGCTGCCCTTGACATAAATATACCGATCAAAGGAAGGTAATTTGCTGCATGATTAAAATTAAAGGAATCAACGGTAACCTGGTTTTCGTTTTCGGACCGGGAACCTGCACCGAATACCTGACTTATCTTTCCAGCCATTTAGCGCAAAACAATGCTCTTTTTGCCGGCTCTACCGTTTATTTCAGAGGAGAAGGTTTAAATGATCTTTCTCATCAGGAAATCGCTGCTCTGCAAAAATTGTGTCTGGAAAACGGTCTGATTCTAAATAATAATGAACCGGAAAAAACCTTCTCCAAAACCGATACCGCCCGGGACAAGCACCTTCCTGAACCGCCGGCCGCGCAGGATGTTTTTATCAACCGTCATATCCGCAGCGGACAGAAAGTACACGCTGACGGCTGTCTGGTGGTCTGGGGAGACGTGAATGAAAGCGCTGAAATAACTGCCGGGGGTGACATAATCGTATTGGGTAAGCTGGCAGGGATCGCTCATGCCGGGTGCTATGGCCGGAAGGACAGCGTGGTGTTTGCTCTGAATCTGGCTCCCAGCCAGATCCGCATAGCTGATAAAATATCCCGCTCCTCCGGTGACTATCCGAAAAATTCCAGTCCGGAAATCGCCTATTTGGATGAAGATGCCATCTGCATCAGCAAATACTCAGTGCGGAAAAGCAATAAAAAATAAATAAGCCATAGCAGGCTGTTAAAAAGCAGCTTGCTTTCAGCGGGAACTAAAAACCAAATGACCGGCAGCTTGGGTTGCCGGTCATTAAACATGCAGCTATTTTTTATCCGGGGATCGTTTGTCTTTTTTATCCAGTGCCGCTTTAAAGACATCACCCAGATTGGTTCCGATCTCTTCCTTATCACTATATCTGGCAATCAATTGCTGATCATAACGGCTGCTGCCCCGCCCCTTGCTAAACAGATCTGTATCCCTGGCCTTTTCCGGTTGGCGGTGCCCGCAGCTGCGATCCGGACAAACCAGCATTTTTCCTTTCTTTCCATTGACCAGCAACATATTTTTCCCGCAGGATGGACATTTGCTGCGGCTGATATTGGTCGCCTTATAGCTGGCTTCATCGGCGATCACCTTTTGTACCATTTCCAGGGCACTACTGCGGATATCGGCAATGAATTCCCTGCGGCTGCCTTTGCCGCTGGCGATGTGGTTTAAACGCTGTTCCCAATCAGCAGTCATTTCCGGTGACCGTAAGGAATCCGGTGCCAGGGTAATCAATTGGATGCCCTTGTCAGTGGGTACCAGGGATTTCCCCTGACGTTCGATATAAAAAGAATTGATCAGTTTCTCGATGATTTCCGCCCGGGTAGCAGGCGTTCCCAATCCCCGCCCCTTGATGGATTCGCGCAATTCTTCATCCTCGATATATTTCCCCGGGGATTCCATGGCTGTCAGCAAGCTAGCCTCGGTATATCGAGGCGGCGGATTCGTTTTCGCTTTGTTGACTCTGACTGATTTCAGTTCCTTATGGTCGCCTTTCTTTTGAACGGTCAAGTTTTGTTCAGGGATTTCTTCCTCTTCTTTATCAGTTTTTTCAGCCATCACCCTGGCAACCGCTTTCCAACCCGGATCTTTGGTGCGCTTGCCCCGGGAATGGAATTCTTCCTGATCTACTACTGTAATCAGGGTCACCTGTTCATAAAGATGGGGCGGATATAAAACCGCCAGAAACCGCCTGGCGATCAGATCATAAAGTTTTTTCTCTTCCACTGATAATGCGGCCAGGTTTAAAGGTTGTTCGGTAGGAATAATAGCATGATGGTCGGTCACTTTGCTGTTATCCACCAGTCGTTTGCCGGGATTTAACGGCTTCCGCAGCAGCACTTTGGTAAATTCTGCGTAAGGCCCGACTCCCATCGCTTTTAAACGAGCCGGTAAAGTCGGAACGATGTCAGTACTGATATATCTCGAGTCCGTACGGGGATAGCTGACGATCTTATGTTTTTCATACAGATCCTGCAGGACAGACAAGGTCATTTGCGCTGAAAAATTCAGGCTCCGGTTCGCATCCCTCTGCAGTTCGGTCAAATCATAAGCCAAAGGCGGCGCTTCGCTTTTACTGCTGATGTTCATCACGGTGATGATTCCGCTTTTTCCCTGTAGGCAGGCGGCGATGTCCCGGGCATGTGTCTCAGTAAAAATGCGGCCTTGCCCTTTTTTGTCCCTCCAGTCGCCGAAATAATCACCAAAATCAGCTCGCAGTGTCCAGTAGTCAACGGGCTTAAAGGATTGTATCTCTTTTTCCCGGTTAACGATCAAAGCCAGGGTAGGCGTCTGCACCCGCCCCGCAGTCAACTGGGCATTATATTTACAAGCCAGGGCCCGTGTAACATTCAAACCGATCAGCCAATCCGCTTCTGCCCGACAAACAGCTGCCGCATATAAATTATTATATTCCACCCCCGGTTTAAGTCTGGCGAAACCTTCCCTGATGGCGCCGTCGGTCTGGGAGGAGATCCACAGGCGTTTTAAAGGTTTGCGGAAGTTGGCTTTCTCAATGATCCAGCGTGCTACCAGTTCCCCTTCCCGGCCGGCATCAGTGGCAATGATGAGTTCGCTTACATCTTTGCGGCCCATTAAGTCTTTGACGATCCGATACTGATGACTGGTTTGCTTAATGGTCTTAAGTTTCATCTTTTCAGGCAGCATCGGCAGATCTTCCAGGCGCCACTGTTTGTACTTCTCATCATAATCATGGGGTTCGCATAACGTAACTAAATGGCCCAATGCCCAGGTAACGATATAATCAGAACCTTCAATGTAGCCCTGACTTTTGGACTGGCATTTTAGTACCCGGGCAATTTCGCGGGCTACGCTGGGTTTCTCCGCCAGCACTAAAGCTTTCATGATAGTGCCCTCATTTCACTTTCCAAATAATGTTTGCTGTTATTCTACCATATCGAGGATATATGAAGCTAACTGGTGAGCTGTGAG
>CAZNPR010000075.1:4323-7726 GCA_964574965.1 uncultured Syntrophomonas sp.
GGTAATAAATGCAGGTATTGCCAGTAAGGCACGCTGATCAGGAGAGCCAGCAAAGAGTTGAAGAGATAAAGTGCGCAGAAAAGCGACATATCACTGAATTTTACCATCTCGCCATCAGTGGAGTAGTGCGCTGCCACATACAGGGAATTCTGATAAAAAACAAACCAGGGAGTAACCATAACATAGATGACCATGCCTGCTACCCAGGGATTGATACCGGCCTGCATCACCAAGGGAACTAAAAATACCATGAATATGCTTATAAAAGCCATTTCGGAAATAATGACAAATCGAACGATCACCGTGATCAGAGCGATCCCCAGAATGAATAAATAGGGGTTGCCGGTCAGCTCCTGCATAAGCGGACTGAACATGGCTACGATCCATTCATTGATATGCAGGGTTTCAAAAACCGGGGTCAGATTTAAAACCGCACAGATAAAAATCAGTGAATCCCATGCAATTGATGAGCGAAACTCGACTCGGTCAAAAACCCGTAAGGACAAAGCCAGACACAGGCCCAGCAACGCCACTAAATGCGAAGCGATCCCATGCCAGGGTTCTGTAGCCCATAAGAAAACCGTCAGGATTATGATCCCCAGCATGATCCATTCTTTTCTGCTCATGGGGCCCAATGCGGCAATGCGTTCATTGATATAATTACCCTCTGCGGCTTGCTGCTGCTCCGGTTTAAACATAAAAATGATGGATAAATAATTAAGAACACTCATGGTGATTCCCCAGGGCAAAGCGCATAAAAGCCAATAGCCCATGGAAAATTGTGTTTGAATGGAGGAAGGATAAAGTCCCAGCAATAGATACCCCATGACGGATGCGCTCAAGAAAACCGGTGCCATATTGCGGACACCGGTAAACATGGCCAGAAATAGCGCACTGGCTTCCCGTCCTTTGCGTTTATAGCCCAGCGCATCACTCATGGCTTCCGTGATCGGAGCCAACATGACAACTTTGGCAGTCAGACTGGGGACAAAGGGAGCGGTTATAACACCAACGCCTAAGAGGCCAATGATTTTTCCTTTAAAACTGTGGGGAAAGATCCGTAAGATAAGCAGAGCAATACGTACCAGCAAGCCGCTTTCGGCAATTCCTACTCCCAAGCCCAAAGCACCCAAAAGCATCCAGAAGGTGGAACCGGAAAAAGAGGAAAAAGCTGTTTCTGTAGGTACCAGGTCAAGAATAACAAATAGAACGCACATGAGTATCGAGGTTACATATTCAGGTATAATATCAAATACCCACCAGGTAATAGCCCAGCATAAGATACCCAATGCGCGCATACTTTCAGTGCCAAGACCTTGCGCAGGGTTGACAGAGGCGACGGCAACGCCGATCAAAACCCCGGCCAGTGCAGCGAAGATTTTTAAAATCATTCGTCCGCTTAATTGATGAATAAGCGGTGTGTCCATTATGTATTACTTACCTGCCCCAACAACTTTTTAAAATCGATCAATTACATTACTGCAATACTAAATACAATACGCCACAATCATTTATTAGTCAAACAAAACACGTTCACCCTGGCAGTATAGATTAAACCGCTGACCGCGGGCAAATCCGACCACGGTCAATCCCAATTTTCCAGCTGTTTCCACTGCCATCATAGTCGGTGCCGAGCGGGACAGGATGAGCGGGATCCTATTAAGGGCGGTCTTCGTTAAAATTTCTGCTGCGATCCGCCCGCTTAAGAGCAGGCATTTATCACTGAGGTCGAGCTGCTGAAGAAAAGCCTGCCCGATCACTTTGTCAACCGCATTATGGCGGCCGATGTCTTCAAAACGAAAAAGCAGCTGCTGGTTGTCTGCCAGCCCCGCACTATGGACTCCTCCAGTCTGCTGAAAGGTATAGGACGTAGCGTCCAATTCGTTGATGATCTTAAGTAAATGATGGGGTGAATAAATCACAGGCGCCGCGTCTTCCGGCCAAAGCTGCAAAGACTCCTGAACCTGGGCCCGTCCTCGCCCCAGGCAGGTATTGATTCTAATGGAATCGCAGGATAAATCAATTCCTGATCCGGTTTCAACCTTTATGCAGCTAGGATCATCAGCATTGATGGATCTCGCATCTGCGGGTGATTTTATATACCCTTCACTGAGGAGATATCCTATCGCCAGTTGGGTGGTATCTTTCGGGGAACAAGCGATATTTACCAGTTCCATCCCATTTAATATGATCTTAAGGGTAGCTTCGATCACCAGTTGATCTTTGCGAACCGACCAGTTACCCTGGTCAAAAACTTTTATTTCCCTTTCTTTGGTCATATCCATTTGATTCCCCTCTTTTCTGGCGATAAATCTATTTTTCATCATTTAACCATAAATATTATCTCTCATTAAAAAAATCGCGTAAAGCATCTGCAGATTAAAGCGGAAAAAAATTGCATAAAATAGCCAAAAGTCAGAAAAACCAGTATGATAAAATTGATCGGCTAGATAAAGAAGAGGGGTATGGCTATGGATGATGAGCAATTAAGTTTTTACTATAACCTGCGTGAAAAAATCGTGCAGTGGTCAGGGTCACCTGAAGGGCAGAAGAATAAATGGGTGGAGTATATCCTGATCGTTCCGGATCTTTTTTACCTTTTGTATAAACTGATACGGGATCCTGAAATGCCGATGAAAAACAAAGCCAAATTAGGAGTCGCTCTGGCTTATTTCATAAGCCCGATAGATCTGATCCCGGAAGTGTTCCTTGGCCCGCTGGGCTTTACTGATGATATCGTCATAACTGCACTGGTCATAGACACCCTGTTCAATAAAACGGCTCCGGAGTTGATCAGGAGGCACTGGGCAGGAGAAGAGGATATTTTGCTGCTGGTGCAGCGTATCCTGAAGGCTGCCCCGCAGATGGTAGGCAAAGGGGTCTTAAGCAAAATAAGGGCGCTGCTTAAGATCGCCGGCAAGTAATCACTGCTAATTTCTCAGTGAACTGATCAAAAATACGATCAATCCGATAACTCCCGCTGAAAATCCGATGATGCCAAGAAAGGCGAATTCTTCAACCGTCCGAGAATGGTTGGTCTGCAATACCAGAGCAGAACCGATCAACGCACCGGTGGTTATCACCGCAAATCCCAGGCGGCTCACCAGTTGCGTGATCTTACGGTCGGCCCTGGGAGTCAACTCCATTTCCAGTTTTACCGTCAGCCGTCCATCACCGGTCTTTTTTATCAGCTGGTTAAAATTCATGGGCAGATCTTTCAAAGGCTTGATATCCTGGTAATAATGGTTCTGTATATAGCGGGCTATGCTCTGAGGCTTCATGCGTTCAAGATATACTTTTTTCGCCAGCGGCCCGGCTACTTCACTGAAATTAAAAGTGGGGTCCAGTTTTTTCCCCAGTCCTTCCACCGTGATCAGAGCTTTCATTAAAGAAGTAAGATAAG
>CAZNPR010000076.1:0-7643 GCA_964574965.1 uncultured Syntrophomonas sp.
TCCGGCTGTGCCAAACTAAATGTATCCTGCTTGAACTTTATTCCCCCGCCAGACAAAACAGTAATATCGTTTATTACATATTCTGCTTCTTCCTTGCTCTGTCCTCCTATTCCAAGAAAAGCACCGGGTTTAAATTCGATTTCATCTGAAGGAGTGGCAGAAGTGATCAACTGCGGTACTAAAATCAACTCACCCTGATCCAGCTGGCCTTGGACCTGAGCCTCTATTCTGACCTTTATATGCTGCGGCCCGGTTTGATAATATTTTGTAACCAAAATTTCTAAAATGCGCCCTTCTATTTTGACCCGGAAAGGACAGCTTAGCTGAACAGATGCGCCGCCTTCACTGCGGGTAATATTTTGCACAGTAAAATCCCGGTGTAACAGATTCCCCAGCGGGGTCAAATGATCATCATATTGCCAGTACAGCTCGCAGCGCATCGAGTTCCTGCAGATCTCCTGCCTTCCCCCTTCCGCGTAATACCTGCGGCCCATATTACTGTCAGCTTCGGTAAAGACCAGGGGATATGCATACCTGTAGATTGAATTATACGCTTTGATTCCACTGCCAATATCAGCCGCGAGGAGCTGGTGTGCCTTCGCTGGATCTTCCGTAAGGGCCGAATCGATGACCTGCTGAAAACTGATGCAGCCGCCTTTGGTATCAAGGACCACAAATTGATCAGGGGTCCGTATCACGATCTCATCCCGTCCGTCCATATCCCAGTCACGCAAAGCAACAGCCTCCGGTTCGGGCATTCCGATTTTGGTATGCAAGGCTGTTATCACCCGGTATGCTGCTTCCAGATAAGCCAGGCCCTGCATATCGTAATAGGGCGAGGAACCGTAACTGGGGTGACGGCTGGCCCACTTGGGATCTTCCTGATAGACCAGATTACGGACCCGATTGACCGTATCATATTGATTGCCTGTTTCCGGGGTATATTTATCCCTGATGATGGCATTTACAATATCAAAACGTTCCGCCGATTGCAGCAGTGAACGTATGGTTTGATCTTTTAAAGCCTGTTCCTGCCCGTCAAATCTTTCATCCGCCCAGGAAGAAATGACTGCGATTTCGAAATCCTTCTGCAAGCTTTCGACATCTCTTAAACGGCAGATCACCTTGCGCAAGCGTTCATCTCCGAAAGTAACTCCTCTTATACCGCGTCTGGCCGTCCAGTTTTCCCACTCCTTATAGCTATGACTGGATTTGACCGGATAGGTATTTAAAAAGCCCTGTTGCTGCAAGTAATCTTTCAGACCTATAAAGGATATATCTTCATCCTGCTCGACCAGTTCAAAGAACTCCAGCAGCCATTGGGTATCTCCTGCCGGGTCTTTACTCCACTGACCAAACTTTTCCGCATCTTCAAAGATGGTTACCACCGGCTGCAGTTCCGGTTTCCCATAGTCTTTTACCATCTGGGCAGCTTTCTCCAGCACATCCTTGATATAAAAGAAATAATGCCGGGGTTTGATACGAACCTGATCTTCCGCCGTAAAGCCGTTTCTTTTCAGCAATTGATATCTGAACTGACTGTGTACCGGCAGTGCCACAAATGGCTGCCCGCTGATCTCATCTCTTAAAGCAAAATACAACATTTCCTGAGGCAGATGACTGATGGTGGTTTTGGAAAAAGGGTCATTAAAGCCAAAATGTTTGCGGGCGTAATCACTTTCGGAGCCAGGATAGGCAAAATGGCTTTCGTAAAAAGTCTCGGCATCCAGGTAAAAAATAGCTGGTACATGCATTAGTTCAGCCGCATAAGCGATTTCACTCAACACCAGTTCCCCACATTCCCTTTCTACTAAATGAATGCCCTGCCATTCCTGGCGTGAGACACCCAGAGTGTCGTGCATCAGTTCATCATATTTTTTTAGCTGATAGAGAAAATCATCCCGGCGCGATGATAACTGCGTAAAGGGTTCATCAGCCAGCCCGCCGATCATACCAATTTTATTACTCTGCAGCAGTTTTTTGAAATCCTGGATATAAT
Source organism: uncultured Syntrophomonas sp. (assembly GCA_964574965.1). Lineage (GTDB taxonomy): Bacteria > Bacillota > Syntrophomonadia > Syntrophomonadales > Syntrophomonadaceae > UBA1368. Next base: position 2,000 of record CAZNPR010000076.1, read on the forward strand.
AAGGTTTTTGGTTCTGCAGCCAGTAAAGAAAAGGGCCGGAAAAGTGTAAATTTATATAAAAACCTTTCAATTCCACCGCTTTTGATAACAGTTCCAGCCAGGGCTGATAGGAATTGACGAAAGCTTCTTCCCTGGTTCTATGCAATTGAAAATGAGGCTGATGGAAATGGGGACAAAAGGCAATGTGCCCTTTCATTGCTACACCTCCTACAATTTATTGAAGAAATCATCTTCATACTGAATTTTTCTTAGCCATTGTTGAAACTCTGAATTTAAGTCCTGATTTCGCAAAGTTTCACTGATGCGCAATAATTTCGTGTAATGTTCGAAAAACCTTTTCATCGCGTAATCCCGGGTCAGATTGCTGCTGACCATGAATAACCAATCACTGCTTTCGATCAGCAATAATTCTTTCAAGGCCTGTTCTACAGCATCCTGGCATAGCAAACTGTCATCAGCAAAAATTTTCAGGTTCTGAAATTCTTCTCCCGCTTTTTTAATGATATCCCACATCCAGGCGGTTTCGTTGTTGAGCCAAACATAATGTTTTCCCCCCATGCCCCAGGACGATTCAAACAACTGGGCTTCATATCTGGCCTTTCCCACATCGGCAGGTAATACCATATCGATCTTCTGATTGACATTGATCAGTCTGATGACTGTTTCCAGCCATTGCACGCCTTCCCACCACCAATGGCCAAATAATTCAGTATCATAGCAGCCCACGATCAGCGGAGAAACAAACCCTAACTTTCTGGCCTCTTCGCTGGTGTTTTCCAGACTGTTGACAAAGTGCCAGGCGTGGTTTTTGATTCTTTTCAATGCCTGCTCTGGATCGTACAAAATCTTATTCTCATTGTTTGTGCGGTCCGTGACCCGCCAATACTTCAGTCCGGAGCGAGCCGATTGCCGGTGAAATTCTCTGTAATCTATATCACCGGGGTATCCGAAATCAGCAGACCATACCTGATGGCTGACCATGGAATTGCGCCCGAAGACAGAAATATCCTTGCCTTCGACTTTATAAGGCCGGTACGTACTCAAGCCTGTGGAAGCAAAGGTTTCTATTTCAATTTCTTCATTGTCAAACCCCTGGCTGAAAGCCTCAATTGGTTTCCCGCCTTCGATGGCATGGCTGTCAACGTAAAAATACTCAAATCCATGTGCCAGCAATATATCTTCCAAACCCTTGAAATAGCCGCATTCCGGCAGCCAGAAGCCGCGAGGCGAACAATGGAAATATTTCTGATAAATTTTCTTGCCCCATTCCACCTGACGTTCAAGGCTGTCTTTTTCCAATAACGGCAAATAAGCATGGGTAGCAGCAGTGGTAATGATCTCGATTTTCCCTTCCTTCTGCATTTGCCTGACCATGCCTACGATGTCTTTATTCATTTCAACCGTAAAATCACGCCTGATATCACGATAGAAATTGTAATAAAACGATGCCAGTCTGGCCATTTCCGGTTTAGCAGCGGCCAGAAAGCATCTTTCTTCTTCAGCGGCTAAATTTTCGCGTTCTTTTAAATAACTGATAAATTCTTCCTGTATATATTTGGAGCTGAGCTGCTCCAGTAAGGTGGGACTGAAACTAAGCGTTATGGGTACATTGAGGCCATCTTCCCACATGCGGCGCCAGCTTTGTAGCATAGGAATATAAGTTTCCGCCATCGATTCATAGAGCCATACTTCGCCAAAGGGCCATCTTCCCTGTCTTTTTACATAAGGAATATGGCTGTGCAAAACCAACATCAATTTAGAATCCAAAGCTGTTACACATCCTCTTTAGTTGATTGACTGCCTGCCTGGTTTCTTTAGCGCCTGCTGATATACATTGGTAGTTGAATCGGCAATTACATCCCAGTTATAAACTGATTCGATCGTATGGGTCCCGTTCTTTTTCAACCGGGCTGCCAGATTTTCATCCGTCAAAACCTTTACGATCGCATCGGCCAGCTCGTCGATGGCGCCCGGCTTCACTTTTAATCCGTTGATCCCATCCTGCACGATCTCGGAAAGTCCTCCTACATCGCTTACTATAACCGGTGTATTAGTGGCCATGGCCTCCAGCGCAACGATCCCAAAGGGTTCATAAAGGCTGGGAAACACTGCTACCTGAGCCCGATGGTATAAATAATTCCTGGTTTCTTCTTTAATAAAACCGGTATAGATGATGCGGTTATTGATCCCCAGTTCCAGTGCTGCTTTATCAAGTGTACTTTTGATCGGTCCTTTGCCCCCGATGACCAATTTGGCATCAGGGACCTGATAAAGCACTTGAGGAAATGCCTTTACCAACTGCCAAAGTCCTTTTTCCGGCACCAGACGCCCAATAAAAAAAACGACTTTGTCGTCAGCATCGATTTTCAATTTTGGTTTTCCCGGCAGCTTCATAAATTGTTCCGGTTCAACGCCATTGGGGATCACGGTTACATCATTGGCAAACGGGCCGAACAATGTGCATATCTCGTCCTTCATATAACTGCTGCAACAAATGATCCTTTCCGCTTCCAGAGCCAGGTTTCTTTCGATCTCATTGATCTCATTTTGCATACGGTTATGCAAACCAAGATTTCTGCCATGTTCAGTGGCATGTATGGTTGTGACCAGAGGAAGTTCAAAGATTTTGGCCACCGAACGGCCGGCATAAGCTACCAGCCAGTCATGGGCATGAACAAGATCAAATCCTCCAATTGAAGCATTGATCCGCACTGCCTCACGAATTGCCTCACTATTAAAAGTGAAGGTCCAGGATTTGAAATTACCTTCATCACCCGCCGGACTGCCAACCCGGTGAATATTTACCCCGCTGTCTATTTCATAATCGGGGGTCCCTTTTACGCGAGGTGTAATAAGATGAACCGCTAAACCTCTGCGGGCGAGAAATCGGCTCAGATCATAAACATGCTGACCCAGTCCGCCGACCATATTGGGTGGATATTCCCAGCTAAACATCAGTGCCTTCATGTTATTCCCTCGTTTGTAACTTTTTTTAATAATATTACCAGAAAATTATTCCTATTGTAAGGTATTTTGCTTATAATATTCTAAAGCTGAAATTTAAAGAATTCGACTAATAGTTTAATAAAACGGGAGGTCAATACATGAATGCGGTCAGGAAAAACCAACTGCAGCCATCGATAATCAAAGATGTAACCTTAGCACCTTACGGTCATAAGAAATTAGAATGGGTCAAACAAAATATGCCGGTTCTAAACATACTCCGACAAGAATTTGAAGCCGCCAAACCTTTGGACGGGATGACCATCGTCTGCTGCCTGCATCTGGAAGCAAAAACCGGATATCTTCTGCAGACTTTACAGGCGGCAGGAGCCAGAGTAGTCGCATGCGGCAGCAATCCGCTTTCTACTCAGGATGACGTAGTTGCGGCATTAGTCGATTCCGGTATTACCGTTTACGCCCTTTACGGTGAATCCCCGGAAGAGTATCATCAATTTTTGGAATTGGCTTTGGATGCATTGCCGGATGCGATCATTGATGATGGTGCCGATATGGTAACGATTCTCCATAAAGACCGCCGGGAACAGGCCAAAGCCATTATTGGCGGCTGTGAAGAAACCACTACCGGTATTATTCGGCTGCGCTCCATGGATGAAGACCAGGCTCTGCTGTTTCCGATGATGGCAGTGAATGATGCTTATATGAAATACCTCTTTGATAACCGCTATGGCACCGGACAATCCGTTTGGGACAGCATCAACCGCACCACCAATCTGGTTGTTGCAGGCAAATATGTAGTTGTGGCAGGTTATGGCTGGTGCGGCAAAGGCGTTTCCATGCGTGCTCTTGGGATGGGCGCTAAAGTGATCATCACAGAAATTGATCCCATCAAAGCCAATGAAGCAATCATGGACGGTTTTCAGGTGATGCCTATGTCAGAAGCCGCCAAACTCGGAGATATATTTATTACCGTCACCGGCAATATCAACGTGATCCGCAAAGAACATATGATAGTAATGAAAGACCAGGCTATTATGGCCAACGCCGGGCACTTCGATGTGGAGATCAGCAAGCCTGATCTAAATGAGTTGGCAGTATCCACTCGTTTGATGAGAAACAATGTAGAGGAATTCGTTTTAGAAGATGGACGCAAACTATATCTGCTGGCCGAAGGCCGCCTGGTCAATCTGGCTGCCGGCGATGGACATCCTGCCGAAGTCATGGATCTAAGCTTTTCTCTGCAGGCACTCTCACTGATCCATGTGATTCAGAACCGGGCGGATCTGGGACTGCATGTTTATAATGTACCGGCCGAGATCGATGAAAAAGTAGCCTATCTCAAACTACAGGCCAACTGTATCGAAATTGACCAACTAACCGAAGAGCAGGATAAATACCTGGCCAGCTGGGATCACAATAAATAATCGCATAACCAAACCGCCTTTTGCGCAAAATATCCGGGTAGATAGCAAAAGGCGGTTTTTTTATGGATGCACTCAAGCACAAACCAGTGATTATTTTTTTCTCTGTACTTCTGGCCGTGATCGCGGCAGCTTATCTTCTCCATACCTTCAACCCTCCTCAGCGATTACCCCAACGCATTGATGAAATCGACAATGATTCATCATCCGGTTTTATAATCAGAGATCAACAGGGAAAAATGCTTATGCAGACCGGACTTCCGGTCTACGTCAATGATGAGTTTATTGATGAAGACAATCTCCACTACTCGATCATCAAAGTTGCCGGAAAAGCAACCGAATAACCACTTCTTATAGACTCCTGACATTGTATATCTATGGTGCGTTCTTATAGGTGTGCGTTTTCCTAACAAGCGCTGATATAGGCATGTATAAAGACAGCAAAACTGCTGACGGACAACTTTTTTTTGACCTGTCATCCAAACTTTGCTATAATCAGTAAGCAATATGCGCCCGTAGCTCAGTGGATAGAGCACCGGCCTCCGGAGCCGGGTGCGGAGGTTCGATTCCTCTCGGGCGTACCATCTTAAAAAAGAAGGCGTACCATACGGATGGAACGCCATTTTTGTTTTCTACAAACAGGGGGACGGTTTGGTCCAATTCATATTTCAATATTCTTACTCAACGCTGCAATATACCTTTCTATACTGGAAGACGATAATTTTTCAATATCTGCGTCAGCTTCTTCCAGTTCGTTGTAATACTATCTTCTATGCATATGAGTCGTCAGTTGCGACCTCCGAAAAAGTGACAAGGTTCCAAGTTCGGCTATTTTTCATTTTACGATTTAGTTTGTATTATTTAGTGTTTGTATGAATTTTTGCATTAGTCCTTCAAGTACTCTAATATCCCATTTATTTAGCCTAGTGAATTGAGTCATTTTAAATGTTATTTTTCCTTTATTTATAACTATCCAACTGAAAAACCTGATTTTTATTTGGAATGTTTTTATGTCTTTAAGCGGTATTTTACCTATACTAAATTTTTTATCTTTAAATTTCTTTTTTAATTTATAGTAAAGATATTTATTGGTTATTATTAATCCAGATGGATCAACATGTCCTATTCGGCCTACCCAGGAATTATCAATATAAATGATTGCCTTTTCTCTCTGATCATCATAATTCGCATACTCCTCTCTGGCTTTTTCAAGTTTTTCTTCAGGAATAAATGGACCATAATAAAAGCATTCAAATCCCCAA
>CAZNPR010000077.1:0-7460 GCA_964574965.1 uncultured Syntrophomonas sp.
AAAGCCCAAATTGGGCTTTTTATTCGTTATGGTCGGGATGACAGGATTTGAACCTGCGGCCTCCTGGTCCCGAACCAGGCGCTCTACCAAGCTGAGCCACATCCCGACGCGCATGTAATATAATAGCAAAAAATCAGCTGAGAATCAATAAAGAAAATTTTAGTTATACCGATGGAACAATTGTCCCACCAGATTGAAAAAAACCACGGATGCGTAAAACAGCAATAAAACTCCAATAAATGATACCACCGGCAGGAAAGAAGTAATCATGAGACTGAATGAACCAACTACCACCATGGTCACATAGGCAGGTAAATAATACTGCATAACTGCCATGGTCTGTTCAAATATCAGCTTGACCTGTAAAACATCTTCAAAATTGCGCCTGAAGCTGTAGCTTGCCAGTGCCGCAGGCAGCAATAATCCGGCCAGTAATAATAATATCGAGGCTATAATGGTACCGATGACGGGTATAAAGCTTAAGATGGGAAACAGGACGAAAGGGATGGCCAGATAAAAAATAATGATCAGCAGGACAAAAAGACCATCCTTAAACAGTTCTCCCCAATTGTCCCATTCCGGTAATTGGGCCCTGCCCTGCATCCCCAGTTGAAGACAATTTAAAAAATACCCTAAAGTAAGCAGATTCAATACCGGCACCAGTGATACCACACAACCAATGATTATTTTTTTGACCCAATCCTTATCTGACAGGGGAAATTTTATAAACGCAGCCAAATCCATAACTTAAATCCCTCCTCAAAATAATTATATACGGAAGAAAGTCAGTTATGTCTTTTGAAAAAGAAAAGGAAGGATCGGGGGAGATTATTCTCCCCCGAATTTATCCAGATGTGGCTCGCGTTCTTTATACATTTCCTGGATAGATGGAACTCTTTCCGCCCAGTATTGCATTTTTTTCACTGCATCATCTTCCGCAGCTGAATCGACTTTTACCACTTCGGTATCATTGATTTGGATACCAATGGTGTAGTAACCATTTTCATCGGAGCGGATCATCAACCCATGGATCTGGTCTTTTTCCAGCAGTCCGATATTGAATTCATCCATACTCATGATAGGAGTTTCATAGCTGGCTCTATCGCCCATGTTTTATTTCCTCCAATAAATTACATGAAACTTTTTCCATCACCCTGGTGCTGCTTTTGCATATCCTGGATCTGGGGAGTCAACTGGTGATAACGATCATGCACCTGGCTGTCTTTGACCTGATCTACGATCAATACTGTATTTTCACTTAGTTGTAAGGCAATGTTATAGATTCCATTTTCCGTATCAGATGCCGCTATCAATCCTTCATATTCTTCCCTGCTGAATTCACCTTGTTTGATGATGGCTCCTTTATCGACGATCTGTCCTTTTTTTACTTGCAATTTTACTACCTCCTATATACCGCTTAACTTATTGTCCCCGGCATATAGTCGGTTTATGTAAGAGTTTAATCGTAACTTTTAATCAGATCGAGTTTTTGTTCTCTGGTCATTTTTTTGATTTCGATTTCTCTTTTCAAAGCTGCACTGACGGTTTCTTTTTCTTCCCGGTAAACACATATGACTGGCAGCCTGCCCCGGGTATATTTGCTGGCCAGACCCTGATTATGCTGTTGCAGCCTCTTTTCTACATCCAATGCATAACCGGTATATAAAGTGTTGTCATTGCATTCTAAAATATACACAAAAGGCATATCGCTCCTCCTTCAAATAAAAAACGGGGACATGCCCCGTTTTATATTGTCATAAGGTTCATCTAAAGCTTATTTAAGCAAATTAAAATCTGTGATGGGTCACCCTCAGCGGCAGATTAAACTTATGGGTTATGGTGTTGCCGGTCTCTTCAATATTTTCCAGGGTCACATCAATGACCAGGCATTTCAGCCGGGCAAAGATCCGGTAAGCATTGTCTATTTCTTCTGCTACCAAGTCATCAATGGTTTCAAAATCTTCTGGCAGATCGAAGCTGCGCATCCTTTCCCGCCTCAGATTGAGTAAGGTCTCCATATCAATGGTCAGGCCAACCATCGGAACCTGACCTTGCAGCGCCATAATCTCTTCTGGTATTTCAGTATTCAGCATGATCGGGTAATTGGCCACTTTGATACCGAGATTGGCCAGATGCATTGATAATGGTGTTTTGGAGGTGCGGGGCAGTCCAAATATGATCAGATCCGCCTCATGGATCGTATCCAGATTCTGTCCATTATCATGGTCCAAGGTGAATTCAATCGCCGTCATCCGGTTAAAATACTGTTCATCCATTTTATGAGTGAGACCGGTTATGCCTTGTGGTTTAAGGCAAGTTTTATTCTGAATTGCATCAAATAAAGGCGCCATCACATTCACCGCAACGATTCCTTTATCTTTGGCTGTTTCATCCAGGAATTTGCTCAATTCAGGTTTAACGATCGTATAAATTATGATTGCGTCTTCCTCAACAGCTTGTTCAACAATTTTTACGATTTGCTCTTCTTTTGTCACCCGCGAAAAGCGAGTGATACTTCTTTCTATGGGAAATTGCAATACGGATGCAACTGCTATTTTTTCAGCAGTTTCCCCAACTGAATCAGATACAGCAAATATATGCAATTTGTCAGCCATCAAAAATCATCCCCTCTACTGAAACTATTATACTTCCAATGTATCTATAAGTAATATTCTACAAGTCCAAATATATTTCCTTTTTTTTTCGCAGGCAGAATGAGGAAATGATTAACTCCAAATCAGAATTTTCCCTTCTTGCTTCTGATCAGGGGGAATATATTGGGCATCAGTCGAGAGCAAGTTACTTATTTCATCGATAGAGCCGCAAGTTACGCCATTTTGCATAAAAGGGGCAGTGGATAAGCTTTTTTTCTGCGTATTGACCTGATAGGTCTGCTGATTTAAGAAAAGCTGGATCGATTTGCCGCCATCAATGTTAAAACTGAATAAACCATAGCCTGATAAATTGTCGAAGCCTGCTTCTCCCAGGTCGATCGCCTGGTAATGCAAAAAGTTTTTAATCTGTTCCGGTGTCGGATACATAGCAAATCTTTTGAAATACCTCGAATAAATCAGGGCCAGAGCACCGCTTATGTGGGGTGCCGCCATGGATGTACCTGACAGTTCCACATATCTGTTATCAGGATAAGTGGAGTAAGTGAATACTCCCGGAGCTACGATATCGATATGCTCGTTGGAGTTACTGAAGTTGGCAAGCCCCACCTGCAGATCCACCGCTCCCACGGCAAGACTTTCCTCGTAATAAGCCGGAAAGGATAGCTCCGGCGTATTCGGATCACCATCACCCGAATTGCCCGCCGCACATACTACCGATATGCCAGCCTGAACGGCCTGCACGATTTCTTTATGCATGCTGTTATCCGGTACCGGCCCCCCCAAACTCATATTGATAACATTTACCTTTTCCCCTTTCGGGCCCTGCCATTTGCGAGTCCAGGCTATGCCCTGGCTGATGCTGGAGTAACTGCCGGCACCGTCTTTATCCAGCACTTTGACTGCCAGCAACTTGGCCTGGGGAGCGACACCCAGTAATTTCCCATTGGCAGCGATCGTCCCTGCTACATGAGTACCATGCCCATTTTCATCACGGTAATCTTTCTCCCCCGCGATCATACTTTGGCCGCCAATCACATTACCGGCCAAATCCGGATGGGTATAATCAATGCCCGTGTCCAATACTGCCACGACCACTTGTTCTCCCTTGGTGACCGGCCACATTCTGCGTGCAGCGATCAGAGAAACACCTGGTGGTGCCCACGGTTTTTCCGACAGCGTTTGATTATACACTGCACCAGTACCATGGCCAAATCGTCTCATAATATCACCTCTCCCTGCTCTATTTTAAGCAGGAGGTAACGATTTGTTGACTATTGAAGAAAATACGCTGGAACGGATTACCCGGCAGAGATGAAGCATGCCACAAAAAATTGACCAATTGACTGGATTTAGCTATTATAATTAGAGGGGAATGTCGAGGTGAATGGTTTATGCAGGAAAGTGATGTTCTGGCATTAGTATTATTAATATGTCTTGGAATTGGCTTAATCGCTGCGGTAATTGGAGTATTTCTATTCAATAATACCAACTGGTGGGATAAGATGTGATCTTAACTTCAGCCAGTTTATAGTCCTCGCATTTTCTCATTTCTTAAGACGTGTGGATCTTGTGTTCTCAAAGCATAATCGATCAAATCCAGCATCTTCTGTTGGTCTTTTGGTATTTCACCAGTGACCGGCAGGTAATTGGACGCATGGGTACCAACGAATTTCATCTTATCTGCTTTGATATTTTCTATCAATATCTTCATCTCCATCAATGTCTCCATCGGGGTCAATACTTTAAAAACGCCGTTTTGCACCTGCTGGTACAGTTTGGTTCCCGGCACTGGTGTTACTGTAAGGGCAGCCAGATATTGCGGTCTCATCTCACTGCATAATTTTGCCGTAGCCAGTGCATGTTCTGCTGATCTGGGTCCGGGTCCTGCCATTCCCAGTAAAATCATAGCTGATAAATTCATTCCGGCCATGATCAGATTTTGCCCAGCCTCCAGCATTTGGCTGTAACTGACCCCTTTTTTAATTTCCTGCAGCAACTGTTCATCTCCGGTTTCTACGCCCAGGTAAGCTTTGGTGAGCCCCGCGCTCTTGAGCGCAGTCAGTTCTGAAATACTTTTGTCCAGGGTGCTGATCGGTCCGGCATAAGTGCCGACGTGCCTTAATGAAGGGAAAGTGCGGAATAAATCATCCAGGATCTCCAGCAGTATGTCAGTTTCGATAGCAATGGCATCACCATCGCACAGGAACACTTTTTCCACATCATGATAATGATCCCCGGCCATTTTGATATCTTCTTTGATTTCAGCCAGACTGCGTATACGATATTTTTTGTCCTTATACATGCCGCAAAAAGTGCATTTATTGTGAGAGCAACCAATGGTACATTGCAACAGATAACTGTTGGCTTCACTGAATGGTCTGAATATATTGCCTTCATAGCGCATTAGGATGATTCCTCACTTTTTTTAAACTTCCATTTATTATAGCAAATGCTGATGATAAAAATATGCTTTAGAAACCAACTGCTTCTGGTGTGAACAGTCCTTCTGTAAATTGATCAGTATTGGTCTCTGTTTCCTCCGGAGGTGGTTCTTCTTCCGGTTGGTCAGCCGCACCTGGAATTTCAGGTTCAGTGCTGTCGGGGAGTTGTGCTGGGTTTTCTTCGGTTGCCTCCGGCGTCTCCTGGTTTTCTCCCGGGTTCTCTTCAATCGCTTCCTCCTCTTCAGCCTCCGGTTCTGTCACTTCCTGCGGCACCGGTTTTTGTTCCAGCCAGTAGCTGTAAAAAAGTTTATTCATATAATCACGCCAGATCGGTGCCGCAACTGCACCTCCATAGCTGCGGTAACCCGTAACCGGTGTATTATCACTGTTGCCCACCCAAACAGCCGTGGCCAGTTCATCGATATAACCAACATACCACAAATCCCGGCTGTCAGTGGTTGTACCTGTCTTACCGGCACTGGTGATGGCTATTGCGGCACTGGTACCGGTGCCATAACGTACTGCCTGCCGTAGTATTTCTGTCATAAGGCCAGCTGTTGTTCGGGTAATGACTCTATGGTTTTTTGGCTGGTAATTATATATGATCCGGCCGTTAACATCCGTTATGGTTTGTACCAGATATGGTTCCTGGTAAACACCTTGATCAGGAAATACAGCAAAGGCCGCAGCCATTTGCAGCGGCGATATGCCCTTACTCATTCCTCCCAGAGCCAGCGTCAGGTTTTTATCTCCATCCGTAATGGTGGTCACGCCGAAATTTTCAATATAATCTACCCCTTCATCCACCCCCAGCAGGTTTAGAATTTCCACGGATGCCACATTGTAAGAATTGATCAAGGCGGAACGCATGTCGGTTGCTGCCGGTGAGGAAGCAGAACTGTTCTCCGGCCGGTAATCACCAAACAAGCGAGATTTATTATTTATTTTCGTATCGGGATATATGATGCCTTCATTTAAAGCTCCTGCGTAATATAATGGTTTAATGGCAGATCCCGGCTGGCGCGGCTGGTTGGCCATATTGATCTGATTCCGTTCAAACTCGACGCCGCCCACATAGGCTCTGATGGCACCTGTGGCAGGCTCCACTGAGACCAGCGCGGCATCCCTGGCAACAATGCCACGGTAACCCAGGGATCTTATATGGGATACCACCGTATTTTCTGCTGCATTTTGCATATGACGGTCAATGGAGGTATGGATACTTAGTCCCCCCATATAAAGATATTTTGCTCCCATTTGTTCTTCCAGCAGATAGGTTAAATAGGTGATCAAATACGGGTGTTTTCCATACTCCGGTTTATAGGAGCGGAAATACACCGTCTGGTTTTTGATCTCTTCTGCCCGGGCTGGGTCTATGAGGCCTTGTTCCACTAAGGTATCAACAATTGTCTCCTGTCTCTTTTTCAGGCCGGCATAATTGGTATCCGGTGAGTAAAATTCCGGCGCCTGGATCATCCCTACTAATAAAGACATTTCAGCCTCATTGAGCTCCGTTACATCCTTATTGAAATAGATCCGCGCTCCTGTGGCGATCCCTGATGAACCTCGTCCCATAAACACTTCATTCAGATACATATTTAAAATCGCGTCTTTACTATATTTTTCTTCTATCGCTGTGGCCACCAGCACCTCTTTGATCTTGCGGGAGTAGGTTTTCTCATTGCTTAAAAACAGTGTCCTGGCCAACTGTTGGGTTATGGTACTTCCGCCTTCCGCTTTGGACCCAGCTTTGAGATTGACCCATATAGCGCGGCCGATCCCCTTGGCATCAAAACCGGCATGTTCGTAAAAACGCCGATCTTCAACCGCAACTACAGCGTCCTTTATAAACTGCGGGAAATCTTCGCTGTAAATACGCTGATAGCCAAGCCGGGTCATCTCCTGCCCATCGCTGTAATATACTACTGTCTGCCCGCGCGGCTGATATTCCCAATTATTGATGCCGGTTACAAAAAGAAGGATTTTCGGTGTGACATCAGTAATGGTTGCTCCAACGGCAAAAAAAACGAAAAACAAAATTATGCCGCCGAAAATCAACCCGATTGTATTGAAGAACCCCTTCATAATAATGCCCTCTTATTGCTTTTTCTTTTTATACATTATAAAGAGTATTACTCTTTCACTTTATTTTACAAGTCTTCGTTCAGGGAATTTGACTTTTTAAATATCACAATTATTGCCAAAATGCTGATGTATTTCTATAAATGAGTCATTGAACCGAAAGAAATCATATATTTTGTATCGAAACATGTCAGCAAAAAATTTATAAAAAATAATATTTTTAATATTCAGACTATTGCCAAAATGTATTTCCCGTGGCATAATAGAATTAACCTTCACCCCCAAACATATAGTTAATATTCCATCACATTCCCTCTCCACA
>CAZNPR010000078.1:0-7200 GCA_964574965.1 uncultured Syntrophomonas sp.
TTTTGTCAATATTGCCTGGGTATTCTTCCGCGCTGCCAGTTGGACAGATGCCATGAAAGTTCTCAAAGCCATGTTTGGTTTCAATGGGATCATCTTACCGGAAGCATCTGCTTCCTGGCTGGGGTCCTTAAGTCAATACCATATCAGCTTCGGCGGTTTTCCCATGGAAGCGTTCATGTATTCTGCCAGTTTTATGTGTGCAACATTTTTATTGCTGGTCATTTGGCTGCCCAATTCAATGCAGCTTAAAAAGCGTTTTCAGCCGAACTTTTGGACTGCGGTTTTTACTGGTGCTATAGCCCTTACCGCCATATTACGGCTGACCCAGGTAAGTGAATTTCTCTATTTCAAATTTTAGGGAAGGATATTATGAAACAGTATACCAACTGGACAATCGTTGTCTTAGCCGTAATTTTGATACCGCTGTTTTGTATCGGCAGTATTAACTTTTATATCGATCCGCTATGGAATTTTGATCATAATAACCAATATAACGCAATTCAGATCGCTTTTGATGAAAGACAACAGAAGACCGGACATCTGAAATTTAATCAGCATCCTTATCAGACGCTGATCATGGGAAGCAGCAGGATCACGTATATTAAACAGGCGGATTTTGCAGGCTATAATGCTTATAACTATGCGGTTAACAATATGCTTTTGTTTGAGTATCGTGACTATGCGGATTATGCCCGACGGCAAAACGGGCAGGATTTTGATTATATCATAATAGGCCTGGATTTCTTTGCTGCCAATGAAAATGTACAGCATCTGAATAAATTTGAACCGCCCGTCTATTATATAGACATGGTGAACGCCATCGGATACCGGTACAAGACTCTGTTTTCCCTTGATGTATTAGAATATTCCAGGAAGAATTATGATTTATCAACAAAGAATATCGAGCAAAACTTTACCTATGATCGCAATAATGTAAAGAGACTGAATCATATCAGTAATGAGGAAAAGCAAATATTGATCGATAAAAATTTGGATTGGTACGGAAATCAGGTGTATATCCACTATAAATATGGTCCGGTAAAAGAAACCTTTCAGCAGCTGCGCAGTGATCATCCGGATACCAGGTTTATTGTTTTTACGACTCCGGTTTCCGCACCGCTATATAAGTTGATGATGGAAAAAGGTTTATATCCCGAATATGCCAGCTGGTTAAGCGATTGTGTCGAGGTATTCGGCGAAGTATACAATTTTATGAATTTAAATTCTATTACCTGCGACCTGGATAATTATTATGATGCCAGTCATTTCTATCCCGAAATCGGAACTTTGATTGCCCAAAGAGTTACTGGCCAAAACACAGACAATCTGCCTGCCGATTTTGGTATACTCATCAATCGGGATAATCTGACAGAACATTTACGGGACATTGCCCAGGAAAATCAGGAGGTAATTAAATAGGACGATTCTTAAAAATGCCTGGCAAAGCTGACTGACCCTGCTTATAATTGAAACAGAACAGGCAGCTTGTGGATGGTAACATTTTCAAGGATGCTTTCGAGTAGTTTATTGAAAGTTTCGATTTTATATACCGGAGGGGTAAGAATGATTCTGGTTTTCGACGTTGGTAATACCAATATGGTTTTAGGTGTGATAGAAGGAGAGAAACTCCTTACTCATTGGCGGCTGCGGACCGATAGTATGCGAACAGCGGATGAATATGGTATGACATTGAAGAATCTCTTTGAATATCAAGGGATAGATCAAAAGAAAATAAAAGCAGTCATTATTTCATCAGTCGTTCCTACTTTAATGATGGAACTGGAAGCAATGAGTGAGAAGTACTTTCATTGTCAGCCCCTGGTCGTAGGGCCTGGTATAAAAACCGGCCTGGCCATAAAATATGAGAATCCGCGTGAAGTAGGTGCAGACCGGGTAGTTAATGCGGTTGCCGGGTTTCATAAATATGGCGGGCCGCTGATTATCGTTGATTTTGGAACCGCAACCACTTTTTGTGTAGTCAATGCCCGGGGAGAATATTTAGGCGGAGCAATTGCGCCGGGGATCAAAATATCAACGGAAGCATTGGTAGCCAGGGCTTCAAAGCTGCCACGGGTGGAACTGATAAAACCAAAAAGCCTGATTGGCAAAAATACCGTTGCCAGTATGCAGGCTGGTATTATTTATGGGTTTGTTGGTCAGGTGGAAGGGATCATCAATCGCATGAAAAGCGAATTGGATATAAATCCGACTGTGATTGCCACCGGAGGACTGGCCGGTATTATTGCTGAAGAGACAAACACCATTGATATAATTGATGAGTTTCTTACTTTAGAAGGATTACAGTTAATATATGAAATGAACCGATAATATGATTTAAAAGGGGTAGTGAATGTTAAAAATTGGCGATGTGATCATACCCAACCGAGTTTTTGCCGCTCCTATGGCTGGCGTCGCTGACAAAGCATTTCGTATTTTAGCAAAAGAATATGGCTGTGGCCTTGTATATACAGAAATGATAAATGATATGGGATTGATATATAAACAAGCCAGAACCGTAAAACTGGCTGATATAAAGGGGGAGATTCCGCCGGTCGCTATCCAGATATTTGGATCAGAGCCAGAGAAAATGGCAGAAGCTTCACGAGCTGCTGAAAGTATGGGGGCAGATCTGATTGACTTGAATATGGGCTGTCCTACTCCCAAAATTATCAGAAATGGAGCAGGGGCAGCCCTTATGAACGATATCAAGCGCTGCCGCCTGATGATCCGGGCAGTGACCCGGGCAGTTAAAGTGCCGGTAACAGTCAAGATGAGAAGCGGCTGGGATCAGGAGCATCTTAACTATATGGAATTAGGCGGGGTTGCAGAGCAGGAAGGGGCGCAAGCTGTAACATTGCATGCCCGTGACCGGAATCAATTTTATACCGGACATGCCGATTGGAGGCAAATTGCCCGGTTAAAAAAAATCCTATCCATTCCCGTGATCGGCAATGGAGATATTACCTGCTCATCAGATGCAGTAAAAATGATAAATGAAACCGGTTGTGACGCAGTTATGATCGGCAGAGCTTCTTTGGGTAATCCGTTTCTTTTTCAGCAGACAGTAGAATTGCTGGAGACAGGAACTGTTATTGATTCTCCAACAATATTGGAACGTATGCATGTGGCAGAACGGCAGCTTGCTTTATCGATTGCCTTCAAGGGCGAATATACAGCGGTCAGGGAGATGCGAAAGCATCTGGGCTGGTATGTCAAAGGTATGCCCGGAGCTGCCCATATAAGAGTTGAGATCAATCGGGCATCAGATCACAGACAAATGATGGATCTCATTGAAAGAATCAAAATTGACTGTAGTTTCGCTTAAAGTTTTGAAAAACTGACAAAATACTGCCTGATTCAATGAATCGGGCAGTGCTTATTTTCTTGTCAATGCAGTTTGATTGCGGTAAAATAAAAAAAAATATGTACACAAGGTTGTGCTCAAGGAGGAATGGAATGGAGATCTTTCGCATCCAGGATAAAATCATCAGCTGGCCAAGAGTGGAAAAAAGCCTTAAAAAAGCTTTATTGTTAAGATCCAGAGGCTTTTCACAACAGGAGGTAGCAGACCGTTTAGGGATGGAGCGCACATTCATTTCTCGTTTGGAAGGAATCGGTGAACTGCGAAAAGGACAGTCCATCGCCTGTATCGGTTTCCCGATCCTGAATAAAGAGGAAATCAATCATCTGCTGGAAAGCGAAGGCGTAGATTTCATTTTTTTGATGACTGAACTGGAAAGGCAGGATTTTATCAATAACCGCAATGGGAAGGAGTTATTAAACGAATTAATGAGTTTGATCGCCCAGAGTCGTACTTATGAAACGTTAATATTGATCGGTTCGGATGAAAGACTTAAATTGATGGAAAAGATTATTGACGGACAGGTAATATCGATTGAAATAGGTTCTTCTCCCATCACTGAAGATAAATGGGTAGACCCGGCCGAATTAAAAAAGATTCTGCGCTCTCTCAAAGCTTCCCGTAAAATTAACTAAAGGAGTGAATTACTTGAAACATATTGTTAGTGTAAGTTTAGGTTCATCAAAAAGAGACCATTCCTTTGAAACAGAAATATTAGGTGAAAAATTTCTGATCGAACGTATCGGGACTGATGGTGACTGGGATAAAACACTGGCATTGGTGCGTTCTCTGGACGGCAAGGTAGATGCTTTTGGAATGGGAGGCATAGACCTTTATCTCCATGTCGCAGGGAGAAGATATACGATAAAAGACGCCAAAAAGATCATTGCTGAAGCTAAAAAAACCCCTATGTTTGATGGCGGCGGACTGAAAAACACCCTGGAAAGACTATGTATCAATTATGTACAGGATAATGGTATTGCTGAGATCAAAGGCAAAAAAGTCTTATTGGTCTCTGCTGCTGACCGATTTGGTATGGCAGAAGCCTTTGACCAGGTCGGGGCTAAATTGACGATGGGTGATTTGATATATTCTGTGGGCATACCGATTCCGATACATTCCCTGAAAACGTTACAACTTGTTGCTTCGATCATCGCACCTTTTGTAGTCAGGATGTCCTTTGACAGTCTATATCCTACCGGAGAAAAACAGGAAGTCATAATTCCCAAGTATTCTAAATATTATTATGCAGCAGATATTTTAGCCGGCGACTTCCTTTATATTCGCCGCTATCTGCCGGAAAAACTGAACGGACAGATCGTCATAACCAATACAACTACCCGGGAAGATATGCTGCTGCTCAAAGAACGCGGTGTAAGCAAAGTGATCACAACCACTCCAGACATGGGAGGCCGCTCTTTTGGAACCAATGTAATTGAAGCCCTGGTTTATACATTTGTTAATAAACCGGTTGATAAAATCACCCCTGATGATTATTATGCAGTCATTAAAAAGTTGGACATGAAACCTGGCGTAGTGGACTTAAGGAGCTTTGATGCTTGATCTGGATTTCGCCTTTTTTAATTTAATAAATCAAACGAGGACGGGGCTGGCATTCAAAAAAGTATTTTTGGACAAACTAGCCCCGCTTTTTTACGTCCCGCGTTTGAAAAAAATTATTAAAATACCTTATTTGGAGGCCTGCGGTGGCAATATAATGCTCCCTTTGGGGGTTTCCAATCTGCATGATTTACAGCACGAGAGTAAACATATATTTGCTCGTAAGATCGATTCTTTGCTGCACGAATATCAGCTAAACTATCTGGCAGTTGACCGCCGGCTCAAAAACGAATTGACCGAGATTACCAACGGGCAGGTAATAGTCTACGGAGATAATTTTATTAAAGCTCTAGCCCATGTGATCATAAAAAATCTATTGAATCGGTATGAACTGCACAAAATAATCATTGTAGGAACTACCGAGGATTTTCCCGGCTTTATTTCCAGCCTGGAACAGTATTGCCTGCCGATTTCGCTCCAGGCATTATATCCCCGGCAGCAAGAACTTTTTGCCCACCATTTGCTGTATGAAAAAGGGCAGGCAGTCAGCACCAGTTATTTAAACCCGCAAAATTGGGAAAGAGATGATTTAATAATCATTCTTACTGACCTGGCAGAATCCATAACTGACAAGAATAATGCCGGGCTGACCATTTACCTCAATAATTGCAGCTGTTCTCTTGCTCCCAGACTGGACAGTGAATTTGAATGTAATGGGTTATTCCCGGCTCTATATAATATAGCGCCTATTCTGGAAAGCTGTCTTTTAGCGAAAGCAGGAATTCAAAACTCTGGTACCGAATCTATTACCGTTAATACACCAAAGGCAGAGTTTCTCACATTGGAAAATATCGGACATCAATGGGGCTTATGGGATCTCTTCCTTGACAAGGTGTGATGAGGTCCTTATAATACCATCAAGGAAAAATAATGATCAAACTGTTTGTGTGTGATCCGGGTGTCAAGCGAGCATAGTCTCGCTTTTATAAGTTTTTTAAAAAGTTAGGAGCGATCAAATGGCAGAAGAGAAAGAAGTTCTACTAACGAAGGAAGGTCTTCAAAAGTTAGAAAATGAATTGGAAAATCTTAAATCAGTCAAGCGCCAGGAGGTAGCTGACCGTATCAAACAGGCAATTGCATTTGGAGACATTTCCGAGAACTCTGAATACGAAGATGCTAAAAATGAGCAAGCATTTATTGAAGGCAGGATCTTACTTTTAGAAAAAACGCTGAAAAATGCCCGCTTAATGGAAGACAATGAGATTCGTACAGATGTCGTGTCACTTGGTTCGAAAGTTACCTTGCGCGAAGTGAAAGGCGGACGTGAAATTATCGTAACGATCGTTTCCTCGGTGGAATCCAAACTCAGAGATGGTAAGATTTCCGATGAATCTCCGGTAGGGAAAGCTATATTGGGCAAAAAGGTGAATACTAGTGTCAAAGTTCAAGCTCCGGCAGGAATCATCCAATATAAGATCATAAAAGTTGAGAAATAGTCGTTTTTTAATGGCTGGAAAGGAGGCGGGGCGACTTGTCTCATGAAGAGAACCAGGATTCAAACGAACTGAAGAAAGTTCGTTTAGAAAAACTGGCTGAGCTTAAGGATATGGGCATTGATCCTTTTGGAAAGCGCTTTGAACGCAGCGCGATGGCTGAGGATCTTCATACTCAATATGCGTTGTACGAAGGGCAGACAGTGAAAGTTGCCGGGCGCATCATGTCCAAAAGGAGACATGGAAAAGCTGGTTTTGCAAATTTACAGGATTTTTCCGGTGAGATTCAACTTTATTTTCGTAAAGATGATCTTGGGGAAGAAAACTATGAAATATTTAAAAAGATGGATATTGGCGATATTTTAGGCATTGAAGGCCGGGTGTTTACGACCCAGAAAGGTGAGATAAGCCTGCATGTAACCGGTCTGGTGTATTTGTCCAAATCTTTAAACCCTTTGCCTGAAAAATGGCATGGACTAAAAGATGTGGAACTCAGATACCGGCAGCGCTATGTGGATCTGATCGTTAATCCAGATGTTAAGAATGTTTTTGTAAAGCGCAGCCAAATCGTCAAGGAAATTCGTCGGTTTATGGATGATGAAGGCTTTTTGGAAGTTGAAACACCCATGATGCATCCAATTCCTGGGGGGGCTGTTGCCCGTCCATTTGTCACCCATCATAATGCTCTCAATATGGAACTGTATCTCCGCATTGCCCCTGAATTATATTTAAAAAGACTATTGGTCGGGGGGCTGGAGAAAGTATATGAGATCAACCGCAGTTTTC
>CAZNPR010000079.1:0-7086 GCA_964574965.1 uncultured Syntrophomonas sp.
GAGGGGGCTGAAGCATTGGGGAGCGATGTCGAGCTGATCCACGTACTTTACCGCTTAGGCTTAAGAAGTATAGGATTGACCTGGAACTATCGCAATTTGATGGCAGACGGTGTCCAGGCAGGTGATAAAGACAGCGGAATAAGCAAAAAAGGCAGACAATTATTAAAAGAAATCAATAAGCTGGGGATGATTTTGGATTTGGCGCATTTAGGGGAAAGAGGTTTTTTTGAAGCGGTGGAATACTATGATAAACCGTTGATCGTCAGCCATGCGAATGCCAGAAAATTGTGTCCCCATCGTCGTAATCTGAGCAATGAGCAATTAAAAGCACTGCAGATGAATGGGGGGGTCGTGGGCGTCACGGCGGTGAAGGACTTCGTTGGCAGTCACGAAAAAGCGGACGACCTTATCGACCATATTGTTTACATTTCAGAACTGATCGGCAGTGACCACGTGGCCCTGGGATCTGATTTTGACGGAGCTGACCATATGGTCTTAAGTGGAATAGAGGAGTATCAAAACCTGGATCACCTGCTGCAAAAGAGGGGATTTACCCCGGGCGAAATAGAAAACATTCTAAGCGGCAACGCATTAAGGGTCATGAAAGCAATACTATAAAGGAGTCTCCCTATGTTATACGATTTACACACCCATACCAGCACTTCCGATGGTATCTTATCTCCGGAGGAACTTGTCGATAAAGCTTTTCAGCTGGGACTGGCTGGCATCGCAGTTACGGATCATGATACCGTGGCGGGGCTCTCACAGGCAATTAACCAACAGCAAAAGTATTATGGCAGTTTTGAAGTAATACCGGGAATCGAAATGAATGCTGAGAAAGATGATTGCGAAGTACATATCTTAGGATACTTTATTGACTACCTGGACGACAGGCTTCATACCCGGTTGGAGGAACTGAAAACATCCAGAATGAATCGGGCTTACGAAATGGTAAGAAAGCTAAGAAACATGAGCTACAATATCACGTTTGAACAGATCAGCCAGATCGCAAAGAGTGATTTGATCGCCAGGCCGCATATTGCCCAGGCCTTAGTCCAAAATAATGATGTCTTTTCCATCAGGGAGGCTTTTGATAAATTAATTGGCCGCGGCCGGCCGGCCTATGTGCCCCGCTATAAGTTCCTGCCGGAAGAGGCCCTGAACTTGATCAAAGCTGCCGGAGGCATTGCGGTCATTGCTCATCCGGGATTAATAAAAAACCAATCATTGATCAATGAGGTGATCGCAGCTGGGATCCAGGGGATCGAAGTGTATTATCCTGACCACACGCCTGAACAAATCGAAAAATATGAAAAACTGGCAGTAAAACATGGCCTGCTTATGACCGGCGGCTCAGATTATCATGGGCTTAGCGGGGATCCGAATGATCCACGGCTCGGATGCTGTGGAATTTCGACCGAACAAATTGAAAAAATAAAAAAATATCAAAGGAACATGAGGAAAAAGTAGCATATTTATATAATATAAGGCAGGAATCCTGCATTTAAGTGTAGAAGTTACAAAAAGACTTCTACAGAAAGGCAGGTATTGTATGCTTAAAAAGATCGCTCTCATCATCACAATTTGTTTATGCCAGCTCGTTTTCTCAGGTTCAGTATCTGCAGCTGAAACGTATCATACCGTGAAATCAGGAGACAGCCTTTGGGATATTGCGATCCAGTATGGCACCTCAGTTGAAAAAATAAAGCAGCTTAATCAGTTAAGTTCAGATAATCTGCAAATTGGTGAGCAGTTGTGTGTGAAAATGACCCCGGACCAAAAACCAGCCGCCACTCCCATCATTGAAGCGGGAGCTACTTATTATATCGTACAGCCGGGTGATAGTTTGTGGAAGATCGCTCAGCAATTCGGCACCAGTGTGGAAAAAATAAAGCAGCTTAATCAATTAAGTTCTGAAAATCTTCAAATTGGTTTCAGATTATGTGTAGCCAATGCTTCCGGGCAGGCAGCGGCGCCTTCAATGCAGCCCGCAGTAGCCCCGATTGAAAATTCCGCATCGCCAGCCCCGGCAGACAACTTTTATATTATCCAGCCGGGAGACAGCTTGAACAGTATTGCAGCAGCTTTTAGCACCAGCGTTGCGATGTTAAAACGGATCAATAATCTCACCACTGATGTGATCAACCCGGGATCCGTTTTAAAACTTTCTCTGGCAGGCAGTGAAGTGTCCAGGGGAGGTTCCGCAGTAAATAATAATACAGCAACCGGCATTTTGAATACTGCCCTGCAGTATCTGGGAACACCTTATCGCTATGGCGGATCCGGCCCGGGCGGCTTTGACTGTTCCGGTTTCGTCAAGTATGTATATTCTCTTAATGGATACAATTTAAACAGAACGGCAGCATCACAATATAGTCAGGGTACCCCCGTCAGCAAAGCTGAATTACAGTTGGGTGATCTGGTATTCTTCTGCTGTGGCAGTTCCTCCATCGATCATGTGGGGATCTATATCGGTAATAACGAATTTATCCATTCCTCTTCCCCGCGCAGCGGAGGAGTGATCATCACCAATCTTGGTGAAAGTTACTATCTAAACAGTTATGCCGGAGCAGCAAGGATCATTCAATAATATAGAATCAATTTAATGATACTGGAGGGTGACATGGTGGAAAATATTTTTGTTATGCCCGGCAGTATAATGGACAGCAGAGAGTGGAAAGAGCTGGAAAACAAGGAAAATGAACTGGGCAGCGAGAAGATCTTAGAGGAAATCATTGATAAACGCGTCTGGAGCAATGCCGAAATAATATGGATCCTGAGAAAAATGGTGTATTTTTATGGCAAAAAGGATGGTCTTTTAAAAATTGCACCACCGGAACGTTTGCTTACCAATATGACAGATATGCTGCGGGTGTTGTTTATTCTATATGATACTTTTGATCCTGCATTGGATGACAATTTAAGAAGTTACGTTTGTTCCAAACTCACAGATGCCACATGGGGAATCAGTAGTCGTACCAGAGTATATTTAGAAAAATTAGCAGAAAATATGGATTAACAGATCAAAAGCTTACAGAGCGGGACGTTCAACGTTCCGCTCTTTTCTGTTATCTTACGTTTGGAATAGAAAGTCATTCATTTATTAAATGTTTACTGCGGGGGAATAATTATGAAGGAAACTACTCATGAGCTGCATGTAAAACGGATCATGCAAATGGAAGCGAGGATCAATGCTTGTAAGCGCTGTTCATCTGAACACCGTTGTTTCAGCACCCCTTCAATGGGGAAAGGAGACCTGACACCGGAAATCCTTCTGGTTTTCCAGTCTCAGGGCAATCGGCGTCCGGAAATGAACAATTATATTGAGATCAGACAGATGCTGAAAAAAGAGTTGGACCAGGAAAGAATTTACCATACATTTTTGGTCAGATGCCAGCCGCAGGCTTGTTTTCATATAGACGATACGGAGGATATGCTGGTCAGGCATAAATTATTTTATAAAAAAGAATGCCAGTTTAATGAACCTGTTTGTCAGGGAATTCCGATCTTACCAACAGGAAGTGAGGTCATTTCCTGCCTGCCCTATTTGCTGGAAGAAATTGATATATTATCACCCAGTACGGTTATTCTGTTTGGTAAAAGAACCTCTGAATTCGTATTGAAAGCCAAAGGTGTTCTTGAGGAACCGATGATCCCGGGCTTCTATAAGTATAACAACCGCTGTATTTTTACAACAGTGGAAGAGAATCTTTTTACCAGAGAAGATGCCAAAAAAATAGCCGGCTTTAAAGCAGCCCGGCAAGCAGATCTGGCATAAAATTCATAGAGCGGCTCGCAATTAACCCCCTGCCGGTATTCAAAAATACTGAGGATAAGCATTGGCCTGTCCTCAGTAATTTTATTTTTTGCTTCGGAATAGTATTTTCAAAAAGGTCTGCGGAGGAAGCCTGCATGAAGTATAACGTCTGGAGTCAAATGACAGTTGATGCAGCAATCAAGAAACAAAACTCCAGTTATGAAACTGGCCTGAATGAGCAACAGGTCAAAACAAGACAGGCAAAAAACAAAAATATACTGGAAGAAGGGCCAGCTATTAGCCCACTTATGCTTTTCCTGCATCAATTTACGGATACGATGGTTTTGGTTTTATTAGGGGCAACAGTTTTGTCAGGCCTGATTGGAGCCATGGAAGATGCGATCACGATCCTGGCTATTGTTACTATCAATGCCTTGCTGGGTTTTATCCAGGAATACAGGGCTGAGAAGTCACTGGAAGAAATAAAAAAATTATCTGCCCCTTATACATCAGTATTAAGGGAGGGTAAAAAGCGCAAACTCCTTACGGCGGAACTGGTACCAGGGGACATCGTATTCCTGGAGACCGGCGATAAAATACCGGCTGATCTTCGATTGGCCGCAACTCACAGCATGGAAATTGATGAATCGATTTTGACCGGGGAATCCACCCCCGCAGCAAAAAAAGCAGATTTGAGGCTGGGACCCGGGACGCCATTGGCGGAAATTACCAATATGGCATTTATGGGGACTGCCGTTACCAAAGGACGTGGTATGGGCCTGGTCGTAGCTACCGGCATGGAAACAGTGATGGGGGAAATCGCTCATATTATTAAAAATACCAGCAGCGGTATGACACCGCTGCAAATCAAACTCGATCAGTTGGGGAAAATTCTTATCGTTATCTGTATCGCGGTTTGCATGGTGGTGGTTTTATTAGGCATATATCGGGGAGAAGCAATTGTTACCATGTTACTAGCAGGAATAAGTCTGGCGGTGGCAGCCATACCTGAAGGGCTGCCGGCGATCGTGACAGTCGTATTGGCTCTGGGTATCCAGCGCATGGCCAAACGCAATGCAATCATCAGGAAATTACCGGCGGTAGAGACGTTAGGCTGTACAACAGTCATTTGTTCAGACAAGACCGGGACGCTTACACAAAATAAAATGACAGTCAAAAAGCTGGCAACGCTAGAACGGGTTACCACTGTGAGTGGGGACGGTTATGATATCAAAGGTGATTTTTATTCCGGGAAGCAAGCCGTCAAACCTTTGAGTGACAAGGCACTCCGTATGATCATCAAGGCAGCCTGGCATTGTAACAACTCCAGCTTTGTTATGAAAGGGAAAAAAGCAGAGACATTTGGCGATCCTACTGAAATTGCCCTGCTGGTGATGGCGCGGAAAGCCGGGCTCAGTGAACCTGCGGGGCGCATCAGGGAAATCCCTTTTGATTCCGAACGAAAAAAGATGACGGTAGTGCTAGAAGACAATGGCCAGGTGCTGGTTTTGATGAAAGGCGCCCTGGAAGAAGTGATGAAAAATTGCCGCCAGGTCATGAAAGGGGAACAAATCATTCAACTTGATCCGGCAGCATGCGAAAAAATCACCGGCCTGCAAGACCAGTGGGCCGGGCAAGCCTTAAGGGTACTAGGTTTTGCATATAAAATGATTCCCAGGCGGGATATAGAACGCATGTCTGACCAGGAAGTGGAGAGCGGGATGATATTAGCTGGCATAGCTGGAATGATCGATCCGCCGCGGCCGGGAGTGGAAAGAGCAGTTCGCGAATGCCTGGGAGCAGGCATTATTCCGGTCATGATCACTGGAGACCATCCGGTAACCGCGATTGCCATCGCCCGCGAAATAGGACTGACTGAAAGTGAGCAGGTGGTTACCGGTATGCAGATCGACCAGCTCAGCGATAAGGAGTTATATGAGCAAGGTATGGCCAGCCGCGTATTTGCTCGGGTATCTCCGCAGCATAAAAACCGTATTGTAAAAACATTTCAGCAGGAAAATCATGTGGTGGCCATGACAGGCGACGGCGTAAATGATGCTCCAGCAGTCAAGGCAGCTGACATAGGAATCGCCATGGGTATAAGCGGAACGGAAGTGACCAAAGAAGCATCCGCCATGGTATTGGCTGATGATGATTTCTCCACCATCATCAAAGCAGTGCATGAAGGCCGGGCCATCTACGATAATATCCGTAAATTTCTGCGTTACTTGCTGGGGTGTAATATTGGCGAGATACTGGTCATGCTGCTGGCCTCTTTGATGGGTATGCCCTTGCCGCTTTTACCGATCCAGATATTATGGGTCAATCTGATCACGGATGGATTGCCTGCCATAGCGCTGGGATTGGAACCGGCAGAACCTTTCATTATGCAAAGAAAGCCCCGGGGGAAAAATGAAGGCATATTTGCCGGCGGTCTGGGGGGAATCGTTTTTAAACGGGGCGTTTTTATCGGAGCGATCACCTTATTAGCCTTTGGTCTGGGTATATTATATTGCCGGTATTCAGGCAGCTACGATTTAAGCATCGCCCGGACCATGGCTTTGAGCACGCTGGTTTTTGCACAGCTTTTTTATGTTTTTGAATGTCGATCCGAAAAATATTCGCCCTTCGAACTTGGATTCTTTGCCAACCAGTACTTGATCATAGCGGTTCTTATCTCCAGTTTTATGCAAGTCATCGCCATTTACTGGCCTCCTCTGCAAAACATTTTTAGGACTACCCCCCTTCAAGGATGGCAGTGGCTGATCATTATTGCCTTCGCCGGCAGCCGATTGATCGGAAAATATATATTATATCTGATCCAAAAATTCCGGCACTTGACCCTTCAGTATCAAATGGAAAACCAGGCATAAAGGCATCCATAATAAGCCAATTATGGCCCCGGTGCAAAATTCTTATTAACGGTTAACATTGCTAGCCAAAGCATTATCAGCTATAATTCCAATAAATAACCAGATAAAAAGCGATAAGAAAGGTAGAGCAAGCATGATAAAAAGCATGACAGGCTTTGGCAAGAGCCAGGTCGAACAGGATGGCTATTCAGCAACCTGTGAAGTTCGGGGTGTAAATCATCGCTATTTAGATCCGCATATTCGCATATCCCGCCGTTATATGTTTTTAGAAGACCGTATAAAGGATGAAATAAAGCATTATGTTACCCGGGGCAGGATTGAAATGACGCTTAATATTGAGAAAACAGGAGAATCAGCGAGAAATATTAAGGTTGACAATGATTTGGCGATGACTTATTATAGATATTTGAAGGAATTAGCAGAAAAGCTAAATATTTCGCCGGATTTAAGAATAAT
>CAZNPR010000080.1:0-7071 GCA_964574965.1 uncultured Syntrophomonas sp.
CCCGGGCTGCCATTCGCGATGTAGGCAGGGCACTGGATATTCCTTACGGAGAAGTCGACAAGATCGCCAAGATGATCCCTGAACAAATTGGGGTCACCATCGATAACTCCCTGAAGATATCAGCAGAGCTCAGTGAATTTTACCGCAGCGATTATAATGCCCGCAAAATCATCGATATAGCAAGGGCTATCGAAGGTATGCCCCGTCATTCATCCATTCATGCCGCCGGCGTTGTGATAGGGCAGGAAACACTGACCAACCTGCTTCCTTTGGCGAAAACCGCTGACGGGCATGTCATCACCCAGTTTACAAAAGAAACTGTGGAAGATATCGGACTGTTAAAAATGGATATATTAGGTCTGCGTACATTGACCGTCATTGACCGTGCCGTTGAAATTATCGCCAAAAGCCGCGGGGTAACTGTGGAGATAGATAACGTATCCCTGGATGACAAAGCGGTATATGATCTCCTGTCAGCAGGAGAAACCATAGGTGTTTTCCAGTTGGAAAGTGACGGGCTGCGCCGCATCCTAAGTGAAATGAAACCAAACTGTTTTGAAGATATTATTGCAGTCATTGCTTTATATCGTCCCGGACCATTAGGCAGCGGCATGGTAGAGGATTTTATCAGCCGGAAACATCATAACCAGAAGATCGAATATATGCATCCATCTTTAGAACCGATCTTGAAAGAAACTTACGGGGTTATTTTATATCAGGAACAGGTCATGAGCATTGCCAGTGTGATCGCATCTTTTACTATGGGAGAAGCAGATGTCCTGCGCCGGGCGATGGGCAAAAAAAAGCCGCAGGAATTGATAGCCCAGCGAGAAAAGTTTATCAGCGGGGCGGAAAAAAATCAGGTGGATGCCAATGTCAGTGCCAGGCTATTCGATTTAATGGAAAGCTTTGCCGGATACGGATTCAATAAGAGCCATTCAGCAGCCTATGCAATGATATCTTATCAGACCGCCTGGCTGAAAGCTTATTATCCGGCGGAATTTATGTGTGCCTTTTTGACCAGTGTGATCGATAATCAGGATAAAGTTGTTTTTTACCTGCGAGAATGTCTGCGCTTGGGGATCGAATTCCTTCCTCCTGATATCAATGAAAGCTATGAAAACTTTACGGTTGCCAGTCAAGGCATCCGTTTCGGGCTGGGAGCAATAAAAAATGTCGGCCTGACTGCAGTTAAAACTATCGTACATGAGAGAAAATCGGCCTCGTTTACGTCACTGTTTGATTTTTGCTGCCGGGTCGATCTGACGCAGATCAATAAACGGGTAGTGGAGAATCTGATTCTGGCGGGGTGTTTTGATTCGCTTGATATGACCCGCAAAGAATGCCTGTCAGTTATGGATGAGTGTATAAACCTGGCGGCACAGATAAAAATAAATGCAAACAGTAATCAATTATCCCTGTTTGGTGATGAAGAAACCGCGATCGAAACACCAATTCCCAGCGTCCAAGGCGAAATGGATCTTGCTGATTTATTGCGGCTGGAAAAAGAAGTCCTGGGATTTTACGTTTCAGCCAACCCACTGGATGAATTCGGGACAGTACTGCCCCTTGTCACTACCTGGCATTTATGTGATCTTACGCCGGCAGCCGATGAAGAATACGTAAGGGTAGCAGGAACCGTGATCAATCTGGAGAAGAAACGCAGCCGCAAAGGAGAGCTTTATGCCCGTTTTTCTCTGGAGGATCATGGAGGCAGAATGGAAATGATGCTGTTTCCCTCTGCCTTCAGCAGCAATATTGATACGCTGCAATCTCAAAGAGCTGTGATCGTGGAAGGGTATTTTGACAACCGGGAGGATCAGCCGAAAATCATTGTACGCAAGGTATTCCCTCTAAATAACAATATAGAAGAGTTGCATATCCGTCTGAACGGTCAAAAGATCGATCAGGAACGGGCAAAATTACTGCAGGTATTAAAGAAACACCCGGGAGAGGTGGACGTGGTTTTACATTTACCGAACAGAAGAACCATTGTTTTAAACGATGAATATAGGGTGGAAGCGGGAACTGCGATCAAAAAGGAACTGGGGACCATACTAGACAAACACAATATATGGTTCCATTAAATTAATGAGGTTTATAACTGCATGATTGTAAGTTGTTTGGGATAAGACTATAAACATAAATAATCTCTTCACGACAGGATACATAATCAGCAGGAGGTAAAGGTGAAGAAAGTAGCAGTGTTGACCAGCGGCGGAGATGCACCCGGCATGAATGCAGCCATCAGGGCGGTAGTCAGAACTTGTATTTACAGAGACATACAGGTTTTTGGCGTAAGCCACGGATTTGAGGGGTTGATCGACGGACAGCTAACCAAAATGTCGCTTGGTTCTGTAGCAGATATTATTCATCGTGGGGGAACTGTTTTAAAAACTTCACGCTCCCAGGCGTTTATGACTGACGAAGGGCGCCGGACTGCATTTGAAAACCTGCAGGACAAAGGTATCGGATATCTGGTAGTGATCGGCGGCAATGGCAGCATCAAGGGAGCCCATGAATTTTCAAAATTAGGTATCAATACAGTTGCTATTCCGGCTACCATCGATAATGATGTCGTCTATACCAAATCGATCGGTTTTGATACGGCAGTAAACACCGCGCTGGAAGCAATCAACCGTATTCGTGACACAGCAACCAGTCATGGGCGTATTTTTATTATTGAAGTAATGGGAAGGCATTGTGGAGAAATAGCTCTGTCAGCAGGTGTAGCCGGGGGGGCGGAATCAATTCTCATCCCTGAGATCGAGCCTGATTTAAAACAGGTGATCGAAAAAATTGAAATGGGAATCGATCGGGGCAAACTTCACAGTATTATTATTGTAGCAGAAGGGGTCTACCCGGTTATGGAACTAAAAGATTTTATTCAGGAGAGAACCGGGCATGAAACACGGGTCAGTATTCTGGGGCATATGCAAAGGGGGGGCATGCCGACTGCAGTTGACCGGATATTAGCCTCCTGCATGGGAAAAGCAGCCATTGATTATATAGCCGAAGGCAGGAGTAATGCGATGATGTCAGGTTATGATATCAGGATACGACCGATACCGCTGCAGGAAATTATACATGGCAGCAAGACTTTGGAACTGGATCTTTTTGAAATAGCCCGAATACTGGCAAGATAAGTAATCGAGGTGAATGGATTGAGAAAAACAAAAATTATCTGTACGATAGGCCCGGCCAGTGAACAACCGGAAGTTCTGGACAAAATGATTGAAGCAGGTATGAATGTCGCCCGGCTGAACTTTTCGCATGGCACTTATGAAGAACACCAGAGGCGGATCGATAATCTCCGCCAGGCTGCAGCCAGAAGCGGCCGCCCGCTGGCCATCATGCTGGATACAAAAGGACCGGAAATCAGGACGGGCCTCTTAAAAGAAGGGAAAGTTTTGTTACAGTCCGGGCAGCGTTTTGTATTGACCATCCGGGATGTCGCGGGGGATAACCGGGAAGTCTTTGTGAACTATCCCAATTTGCCACGGGAAGTGAACAAAGGTACTACCATCTTGCTGGCTGACGGCTTAATAAACTTACTGGCGGAAGAGACTACAGATACTGATATCATATGTACGATAATAAATGGTGGTGAACTGGGGGAGAAAAAGGGGATCAATGTTCCGGGAGTCAGGATCAATATGCCATTCTTAAGCCAAAAGGATATAGATGATATTAATTTTGGTATTGATCATAAAGTTGATTTCATTGCGGCTTCTTTTACAACCAAAGCTGAGGATATTCTGGATATCAGGCGGCTGCTGGAAAAACGCCAGGCCGATATTGAAATAATTGCCAAGATCGAAAGCCAGTCAGGCGTTGATAACCTGGATGATATTATCCAGATAGCGGATGGGATAATGGTAGCCAGGGGCGATTTGGGAGTAGAGATTCCCGCCGAAGATGTGCCGCTGGTGCAGAAGATCATCGTGGAAAAGTGCCATCCGGTTGGTAAAATGGTGATCATCGCTACCCAGATGTTGGATTCCATGATCGTCAATCCCCGCCCAACCCGGGCAGAAGTCTCTGACGTTGCCAATGCTATTTTTGATGGGGCAGATGCGATCATGTTATCCGGCGAAACAGCTGCCGGGAAATATCCGGTAGAAGTTGTACAGACTATGGCCCGAATAGCGAAACGGGCGGAAGAAGTGCTTCCCTATGAAGAGATTTTGCGCAAGAAAAAAACCTGGGGTAACATATCGGTAACCGACGCCATCAGTTATGCTACCTGCGCTACCGCTATGAGCCTGGAAGCAACAGCTATTATTTCAGCCACCCGGTCTGGTTACACAGCCAAGATGGTGGCTAAATACCGGCCTTATTCTACTATCATTGCGGCTACTCCCGATATCAGGATCTATAATAAACTGGCATTGGTCTGGGGGGTTTATCCCATACTGATTCCCGATACCCCGGGTACAGATGCGTTGTTCGATATATCGGTAAAAAACGCCGTTGAAGCAGGATTTATTAAATACGGTGATCTGGTCGTGCTTACCGCCGGAGTCCCAACAGGATTTTCCGGCGCGACCAATTTATTAAAAGTGCATGTGGTAGGGAAAATTTTGACCAGGGGAATGGGAATTGGTTTAGCCCCGGTTTCCGGGCGGGTCAGGATCATAAAAACGGCAGATGATTTGCATAAGATCAAGCCCGCGGATATCATCGTTACCCTGGGGGCAGACAGCAGTCTGGCACCATATTTGCACAGAATTACAGCTATTATAGCTGAAGAAGGCGGACTGACTTCTGATGCAGCCATTATGGGGTTAAATGCTAAAATTCCGGTTATTGTAGGGGCGAAAGAAGCTACCAGTCTGATGGCTAATGATATGGAGATCACCTTGGATGTACAGCGGGGGATTGTGTATGAAGGGAAGGCTATGGTTCGCTGAGAGCATCAAAAATGGCTAAGTGCTGCGTTAACCGAAAGTCCCATTCAATCGCCGTACATTATGTACGCCTCAATCATGGAACTTCGGTTGCCTTGCTCTTAGCCATTTCCCCACTTTTTTACAAACTGAAGGGGGAGTTTTGACTCCCCCTTTTTGTTAATCTTATTTTCTCAAGACTTAATACATTTGGTATGAAATTACCCAGTGTAGGATAAGTGAGTGGTTATCCTAAGCCATACTTATGTATTTAAGTCTGATCAAACCGTTTAATTAGAACTGGGTAAAGGTAGCTTTTCTCTTCTCTATAAAAGCATACATGCCTTCCTTTTGGTCAGTGCCTGAGAACAGCATTGACCAGGATTTTTGCTCTGCCTGGCAGCCGGCTTTAATATCAACATTCATGGAATTATTGATGTTCTGTTTAGCATACCGCATAGCTGCTGGTGATTTGCGGGCTAATTTTTTGGCCATTTTGCGTGCTTGATCCATTACTTCTGCCGCAGGTACGACCATGTTTATGAGGCCCATCTTTTCAGCAACTTCAGCACCAAAGAATTCACCGGTGAAGATATGCAGTTTTGCCTGACACATGGAAGCATTGCGCGGGAACCTCTGGGTTCCGCCTGCACCTGGGAAAATGCCAAGATTAATTTCCGGCATGCCAAAGGTTGCTGTTTCTCCAGCAATTCTGATATCGCAAGCCATGACCAGTTCCAGGCCGCCGCCCAGTGCCAGGCCATTTATAGCAGCAACGATCGGTTTGCTGTTATCTTCCATCATAAATAAAACTTTGTGAACTTTGTCAAGATAAGCATGTGCCTGGAAAGCGTTAAAATCTTTCACTGCCATGATGTCAGCACCGGCAGCAAAAGCATTATCATTACCGGTAATAATGATCGCTCTGACGTCCTGGTCAAGATGCATGCCTTCGAGAACAACGAAAGTTTCATCCAAAAGTGTTTCATTGACTGCATTGAATGCTTTGGGGCGGTTGATTTGGATGATACCAATATTCGGCTCTTCGAAAGTAACGATAATCGTTTTGTACTCCTGGTCTCTATATGACATACCCTTTATCCCCCTTATACACAATTATTTTTTACTGTAATCATAAAATCCGCGGCCGGTTTTTCTTCCCAGCCAGCCAGCCCGATAGTATTGTTTCAGAATTCCAGCCGGACGATATTTGGAATCTCCAGTTTCTCTGAACAGAACGTTACAGACTTCCAGGCCGATATCAATACCCACCATGTCACACAGCGTGAAGGGACCCATCGGCCAGCCCGCACCCAGTTTCATCGCTTTGTCTATATCTTCCACTGTGGCCAGGCCTTCCATTAGTATGAAGGCTGCTTCGTTCATTCCCGGGATCAGGATCCGGTTGACAACAAAGCCGGGACCTTCTTTTACTTTAATGGGCTTTTTGCCAAGTGCCTTGGAAAGTTCCATTACGGCTTCAACCGTTTCTTCTGAAGTCTGGATTGCAGGGATAACTTCGATCAATGCCATAACCATAGCTGGATTGAAGAAATGCATACCGACTACTTTGGTCGGGTCTGGATAAGCAGCAGCAATTTCAGTAATGGAAAGTGAAGAGGTGTTGGAAGCTACGATCACTTCAGGTTTTAATACTTTGGCCAGATTAGCATAGACTTGTTTTTTGATGTCCATATTTTCAACAACAGACTCAATTACAAAATCGACATCAGCCAGGTCTTCCATTTTCTCAGTTCCGGTGATTTTTCCCAAGACGAAATCTTTTGCGCCAGCCGGGGCTTGTCCTTTTTCTTCGGCTTTGGCAAGACCTTTGCCAATTCTGGCTATTGTCTTGTCAACGATTTCTTGTTTGATATCATATAGAACTACTTCTTTACCTGCTCCGGCTACTGCCCAGGCTATCCCCATGCCCATTGTACCGGCTCCCAGAACTGCAATCTTATTGATATCCATTTTTTATATACCTCCTGTCTTAGTTAAAAATTTTAAAACTGCTGCGGTTAGGATTTAGAATTATTTCCTGTACCACCCCCCGTAACTTTGCCAATGTGACCTTCACCGACTAACTTTGTGATGTGAGTTTGATGTGTAGAATGTGATACACTATCATAGACTATTACCATACATTAGATATTTAACTTCTGATCACAAAAATCCTCTT
>CAZNPR010000081.1:0-7013 GCA_964574965.1 uncultured Syntrophomonas sp.
ATTGGAAATGCTGATCAGGTTTAACCCCTGATAATACCGTTTGAGATTTATCCTGGACCGTCTGATGACAAATACGATAAATGAATGGAAAAGACCATAGCTCCCCAGTATCACCAGGGCCATAACCATGGGGGATAAGAGATTGAAGTTATTAAATAAATGAAAGGCCAAGACATACCCTGCCCCGATAGCTACCATCGATACCAGCGCCAGCAGCAGCGAAGCCTTTGGTTCGGTTTCTCCGCTCTGTTCGGCATAGAACAAATCAACCAGTTTGAAGCGGTAAATGAGACTGTAAGCATAAAGGGAGATCACTGTAAAGATCAGTAAAAATACCGCCGATGTTGTGATTATGGCTTGCAGGGATATAGCGAAATAGACCTGTACAAAGTGCCCCATCAACCGGAAGAAAAGCATCACAAATAATTTCGAAAACAGACTTCCGACAATAATGCCTATGGCCAGTGCTGCAACCCCCATGACCATATTTTCATAGAACAGCATCCCGGCGACTTGTTTCTTTTGAAGTCCCAGCAAAGAATAGAGCCCGATCTCTTTCTTTCTTTTGCGGGTAAAAAAAGCATGGGAATATCCCATAAAGATCGCTGAAAAAGCGGCAGCACATATGGCCCCCAGCTTCAGCATCGTCTTGGTGGTTTCCCCTACCGTCTGCGTCACCTGCGGATTGTATTGGATAGAGACGAAAATGTAGAAAACCACGATACTGAAAACCATGGAAACAAAATAGATGGAGTAGTTCTGCAGGTTTTTCTTGATATTCCTGGTGGTGAGGCTAAATAATGTCACGGTTGTCACCTCCCATGACCGCCAGAACATCCAGTATCTTTTGGAAGAATTCCTTGCGGGAGCCGGATTTGATCAATTCAGTAAACAGCCGTCCATCTTTGATAAAAATGATCCGCTTGCAGTAACTGGCGGCAAAGGCATCATGGGTCACCAGCATGATACTGGCGCCCTGCTTTTCATTCAAATCGCTCAAACACTGGAGCAGTTCTGCCGATGATTTGGAATCCAGCGCCCCGGTCGGTTCATCGGCTAAAATCAGGCTGGGTTTATGAATGATGGCCCGGGCAGCAGCGGCCCGTTGTTTCTGTCCCCCGGAAACTTCATAAGGGTATTTATTTAAAATATCATCGATCCCCAGCAGCAAGGCTGTCTCCCGTCCCCGCCGGTCGATTTCAGCAGCATTTACCCGCGCCAGGGTCAGAGGCAGGATAATGTTTTCCTTGATGGTCAGGGTATCCAAAAGATTAAAATCCTGAAAGATAAAGCCCAGCTTATTCCGCCGAAATGAAGCCAGCTGCTCTTCGTTCATTTTGTTAAGGTCGATCCCGTCGATTTGTATACTTCCGCTGGTGGGCCGGTCAATGGTGGCGGCCAGATTAAGCAAGGTAGTCTTCCCTGCCCCCGAAGGCCCCATGATGCCAAAAAACTCACCGGCCTCTATATCCAGATCGATATTATCCAGAGCCGGATAAAGAGCGCCCCGCGATCCGTATACCTTTTTCAGATTCCTTACCTGTAAGACTGCATTCATTTATGATTCCTCCTCTGGCTTTTGTCCCGGGTTTCAGTTCCGCATAACCCTTTAAATGATTCATGATAATTTTTCTTATTATGATTCATAGAAAAGTCCGCTTACTTCTTGCTATTATCTTGCCACAGCCAGGGGGCCCGATACCATTTATCACCATGACAAAACGCCCTTTATCCTTACATTTTTGTAACCCAACGGGTGAATAAAGGCTCCGGAACCAAGATTCAGGACTTTACCCAATTCCACCCGATCCGCCATTTCTTCGCCGCAGGTCAAAAGTAATGATACAATAAAAAAAGAACCGGCAGGCATCGAACCTTTGGCAGTCACCAGGAACGGAGGATAGCATTGTTTAAGATCATGATCGTAGAAGATGACCTGAAGATGCGCGAGATCATTTTCGAAAATATCAACAAATGGGGTTTTGAAGGATTTGCCCTCACTGATTTTACCGCTGTTCTCAGTGCGTTCATAAAGTTTGAGCCGCATCTGCTGTTACTGGACATTAATCTTCCTGCTTTCGACGGCTTTTACTGGTGCAGCAAGATCCGGGAAATATCCAAAGTCCCCATTATTTTTATATCCTCCC
This sequence comes from uncultured Syntrophomonas sp., assembly GCA_964574965.1. GTDB lineage: Bacteria > Bacillota > Syntrophomonadia > Syntrophomonadales > Syntrophomonadaceae > UBA1368. The sequence continues at coordinate 2,148 of CAZNPR010000081.1, forward strand.
GGGAAAGCAATATGGATATCATTATGGCCATGAATATGGGCGGGGATGATTATCTGCCCAAGCCCTTTTCCCTGGAGGTATTGATGGCCAAGATCAATGCCCTGCTGCGCCGCACCTATTCCTATACGGAGCTTGAAGCCAGCGCAGTGGAGCATAACGGTGTGATCCTGAACCTGAATGATGCCCACCTGAAATATGAAAATCATAAAGCAGAGCTGACCAAAAATGAGTATCGGATCGCCTATATCCTGATGAAAAAAGCCGGCCAGATCGTAAGCCGGGATGAGATCATGCGGGGTTTGTGGGAAGATGAAAGCTTTGTGGATGATAATACGCTGACTGTCAACATCAACCGCCTGCGCCGCAAACTGGAAGACATCGGCCTGATAGATTTAATCCAGACTAGGAAAGGACAGGGGTATATCATACCATGAAACTCAAGGAATATTTGTCAGACCAGCTGAGCCTGATCCTGTTTTTTGTTTTGCTGATGGTTTTCATTACATCGGTCATCTTACTGGATCCATCCTTTCAGGTGTGGCAACATAACATCGTATATATCAACCTCATTTCCTTCTTCCTGTTTGCCCTCTACCTGACGATCATTTATCTGATAAGAAATCAGTATTATACCCAATTACTAAGGGCCATCGCCGAGGAAAAAGCCAGTACCGACTCCTTGCCGGCACCTCGCAGCAATGAGCAAAAGATTTTTCATAAACTGCTGGCTAAAACCCAGGATCAGCAAAACGCCAGGATCGAGAAAATTTGCGGGGAGAAAAAGGACAACTTCGAATTTGTTTCCGCCTGGGTCCATGAGATCAAGATCCCCATCGCCGTCATCAACCTCTTGATCGAAAACAGCCAGGGCAAAGACCGTGATGAAATCTTGTCCAGCATCCGGCAGGAAGCCGACCGTATTGATAGATTGGTGGAACAGGTCCTCTATTATTCCAAGATCGATGATTTTTCCAAAGATTATTTTGTGCAGGAGCTGGAACTGAAAACCCTGGTAAACCAGGTGATCAAAAAACACGCCCCCACTTTTATTCACAAAGAGGTAAGAATAGAAACCAGCTCCATGGATCTGCAGATCACTTCGGATAAGAAGTGGCTGTTGTTTATCCTGGACCAAATCATATCCAATGCGCTTAAATACACGAACCAGGGAGGTAGAATAGAGATCCATGGTGAAGAGGATGATCGGGAGAAACGGCTGATCATTACTGATAATGGTATCGGTATCCGGCCGGAGGATCTCAGCCGGGTCTTCGACCGGGGTTTTACCGGGTACAATGGCCGCGAGTTCACCAAATCCACCGGCATGGGACTATACCTGGCCAAAAGACTGGCCCGCAAGCTGGGCCATGATCTATCCGTAGATTCTGTTTACGGGGAATACACCCGAATGACCATCCATTTCCCCCGCCTAGGCGATTATTACAGGATGACTTTACCGTAAATCCGGTTCAAGATGAGCGGGCGGGCAGCTTATAATTCCCCTTCGTTATCGGCTGGTTCGCTTTCAATAGTACTTTCCATACCATTTTTGTTAATTACCAGGCTTCCGGAAATCATATCGTACAGGCCCTGCTTTTTTACAGTAAAGGCAATCGGAATTGCCATTAATAGGATTATAGGGAGAGAAAATTGACTGCCAAATATGAGAAAAGGAATCGGCCATATTATTAAATACTTAATAGCAGTCCTTAATAAAGATAGTCTTTCCAGTTCCATGTTCACTGTTTGTATTTTAAGAATTCTTTTTCCAAATGTAGCTTGCTTTTTCGAACTGTCCATTAATGTAAAATATAAAATGCAAACAATGATACTAACCCAAACGCCTATTTGTGCCGGATAGTTCTTGACCATTACGAAATAATAAGTGTCTGCTCCCTTCATATGTATAATCATCAAAAAAATAAAGGTTACGGCCTCAGCAATAATTAAGGCTAAAACGGTTGAGATGATCCCGTCGATAACAAATGCTCCCGCCCTGGGCCAAAATCCAGCATAAAGTTTTTTCGGCACCGTTTCTTTTTTTACTTCCAATTCCATTGAGATATTCCCCTCCCCCATTGTTGATGTAAATATGATCCATAAATCCAATTCATATCTGATATCTTGGATATTAATAAAATTATTAAAAGCATCGACATTAGCTTTAATTTTAATCACGCTCTTTTGAAATAAGCTTAGCATTTTAAATTAAGTAGAAATAATGTGGAGATTTTCTAAAGCTACTAAGATTATTAAACAGAATAGTAATAACATAAAAATCTTTTGTAGCCACGATATTAAGGAAAAGCTAATTAATACACTGAGTGGCTTTCCTGATATTAAGGAAATAATAATTTTAATAATATAGAAAACAGCCAATATTAATGCATTAACTCCAAATATCAATGGATATGGAAGATTGAGCGGTGGAAAAATTCCATAGATACAAAAGAAAACGATTATTATACCTACACAAACGCCGATGAGAATTTTTTCGGGTAAAGAAGTGTCCAATTTCGGTAATTCATATCTCTTTTTCTCATTTATTTCGTGAACAGCAACAGATGATCCCATAAGAAAAGGCAATAAAAATAGCCAGAGAAAAAATGCTAATCCCGAAAACACGCTGCACCTTCTAACTTATTACAAAATCCATAACATTTTGGATCAAAAAGCCTTATTGTTCTATAATTCCATATCATCCCAGGTTTTCCTTGCCGGATAATAATTTATTTTTATAAGAGCACAAAAGTGCCCAATCTTTATGCTTGATTGAGTACTTTGTCGTTTAATCGAAAACCCAAACTGCCCGCGGTGCTTATATTACATAGTGTGACATTTAAGGAACGTCCCAAGTGTCACAGGATATGGAGATTTCCAATCCATTGATCCGGAAACCGCCATTATTTACCATCTAATGCCTGCCGACCATTCCAACCCGGGATAATTCAGCCATTAGGCTCTATAAAGAACCAATTGAGATCCAATTGCCCATATTTACCAAAAGGTAGTAAATATTTTGAGTCGAATAGCTCTGTACAAGGAGACGAAAATGGAAATGTTTATTAATTAACTATTAAAATGGATGTATTGTCTACTTATTCATTGTGATTACGAAAGGAGGAACTATGCTGACGTTACGTTTTAAGAAATTGCTTTCTTGTTCTGTTTTAATCATACTTATGCTCGTTCTACTACCCTTGCCGGCTCAAGCCACTGATTATGGTACGCAGGACCTGATTCTGGGCAGCCAGGGGCCCACCGTCAATCTGCTGCAAAAGGATCTTACCGTATTAGGCTTTTATACATATAGTATAGATGGCCAGTTTGGCCCAAAGACTTATGCTGCTGTAGTCAATTTTCAAAAATCCCAGGGGTTGAAAATGGACGGCATTGTTGGCCCCATCACTAAGGAATCCCTCAATACGGCATTATCAACATTATCAAAGACTACGCCGTCACCCCAGGTGTCAGCCTCCGCCAAGGCACCAACTGCAGCCAGTATTAGTCATTATAACAGCCATGAAAAACCGGTCGTTGAATCTTTCCGGGCGAATTTTGACGGCAGCCTTGCTCAGACTTTGGTTGGGCGTGCAATTTGGTATATGGAATATGGCTATATGAAGTACGGACATACAAAATATACTTCCACGGGTTATATTGACTGCTCCAATTTTGTTTCCCTGGTGTACAAAGATTTCGGATACTCCATTACTTCGGCAGCCAAGAACTATGGCTCGGTGGGAGTAAAGGTCCAGGGTGTCTATGCCAAAAAAATTCCCGGAACCTCCAAATACACGCTGGCAGGCATAGAAAATCTAAAGCCGGGCGATATATTCACCTTCTGGAACTCCGATGCGCCAGCCAGGACACATATTGGTCATGTAGCGATATTCATGGGCGAAATCAACGGCAAACCCTGTATCATAAATACCTGTAACGGGAATCCCACTGCAATAGGTATAATCAATGATTTCTCCTACTGGTTCGGTTCAAACCTCATCGAAGTGCGCAGAGTTTTACCGGCCAGCGCATTCATAGCTGGCAGCAAAATCACCAATCAAGGGCCGGTGATTCCGACCACATATCAAATCAGGCCGGACAAACCGATCGTGATGCCAAATGACCTTCCGGTCGGCTTCTAAAAAACTTTTATCAATCAATACGTCTCCTAAGCAAAAACCTCGCGAATAAATAGACTTGCGAGGTTTTTGTGCTCAATATTTGCTTGTAGCTGCTCTGGTGTGGTCAGTTCAAAGGATTTCGATGCTGCCGTCATCATTGGTCTTATATTTCGTGTCTGCTTCCAGGATATAGACCTGATTATTTTTCGTATCGACTGCGATTTCACGGTTGATGAGCGTAGTGATTTCTTCCGGCGTGACCAGGGTCCTGATCTGGACTCCGTTATCGTAAAGCTGTAGGAATAGTTCGCCATGTTCTTTTTTGATTCTTTCCTGCCCGTGTTTTTCATAGGGTTTGACGAATACATATTTGTATCCGCCGTCCACAAAAGGCATTTCCCTGCCGTTCAAAAATACCCGCACAATAAGCCTCCTAGCTTCTGCTTCCCGGTTTTATAGCTTCGGTCTTGCCTTCTTTGCATAAGGGGCAATCTGCCTGTTCCCAGGAAGTGATATCCATGGTGAGCACTGCCGCTTGCTTGACGCCGAAAGTGACCTGCCCGTTGCTCCGATCTACCAGAACTCCAACTCCGGCAACGACCCCGCCCATTTTTTCCACGACTTCGATCACTTCTTTAACGGAACCGCCGGTGGTGATCACATCTTCGACCACCAAAACTCTCTGGCCGGGTTGGATCTGAAATCCTCTTCTGAGGGCCATGACGCCATTTTCTCTTTCAGT
>CAZNPR010000082.1:0-6940 GCA_964574965.1 uncultured Syntrophomonas sp.
TCGCCGCCTTTCGGCGGTTTTGCCTTTATCAAATTGTTTTTGGTTAAATAAAAAAATCTGTCCACCAGTTGGCGAACAGATCATACAATCATTTATCGCTGCAACTGGCTGGCATAGCGGTTTGATCCGCCTTAGCCCCTTTAGCTTTGCGCCACTATCTTTCGATAGCTTTGCCCTTACGTACATTTTACTATTGATGCAATTCATGTCAATAGATTTTTACAAATTTCATGAAAAAATTAGGACTTATATAAAAGTTAAAGCGATTCTTAAAGGATTTAGTTTAAATTTTCAAAATATTTTTTATTTTCTAACAGGTTTGTTCAACATGAATCACGAATAAATTTAATATCATCATATTGAAATTATTATAGCAAAAGAAAGGGGTGTCATTGATGGGATTTACGGATGGGGCTCTAAATCTGCTTTCTGATTATGCAAAAAAAGGCGCGCAGGAAAAACCGAACCATATAGCATTCATACATGGCGAGAACAAGATCACCTATGAGGAACTCGCCCGGCAAGTTGAAAAACTAGCCTGCTATCTGCTTAAGATCGGAGTTGCCAAAGGGGACCGCATTGCTTACTTGTCTGTACCCCGCCCGGAATTTTTTTATCTTTACATGGCTGCAGCCAGGATCGGTGCTATTATTGTTGGGATTGGGACCCGGCAGAGTGATAAGGAAATTGAATACGTCCTCAATAATTCAGAAGCCAGCTATATTTTCACTCTTCATTCCATGTACGAATTCGATTATCAGGAGAGGTTTGCAAAAATACTGCCCGAATGCCCGAGTGTAAAGGGGCTGGTGATTTTTGGAGGCGAAGCAAAACTCGGCAACGCGGTAGCTTTTAACGAGATCATGCAGGAGGAATACAGCGAATACAAAGAGGCTCTATTAAAAAGAGAAGCGCAGGTTTCAACCAATGACGGGCTTATTATCGTCTATACTTCAGGCAGCACCGGCGTACCAAAAGGAGCATTAATGTCACATCAAAATATCATTCATATGAGTCTGGTTGAACTGGGCATGTGTGAAGCCAATACCAATGATATATGGATCAATCATCTGCCAGTCAATCATGTCAGCGGAGCTACAGAAGTCGGAGCGACAGCTATCGTAGGCAACTGTACACAGGTTCTGGAGCCATTTAATCCCCAAAAAGCCCTGGAGCTTATTGAACGTCATAAAGTGACCATTTTAGGTCAGGTGCCAACCATGTTTGCCATGGAATTTGCTATGCCCGATTATGGCAAATATGATCTATCTTCGCTGCGGATCGTGGTGATCAGCGGTGCTCCTGCTCCGATGGAGACCTTAAAACAAATGAATGCCACCATGTGTGGTAACTGCTATAACTGTCTGGGACTCACCGAAGTATCCGGTTTGATCACTTACACTGCCCCGGGCGACAGCCTGGAAAATTTAAATCTTACCGTTGGCAAAGTGGCACCTGAATTTGAATTGAAACTGGTAGATGAACTGCGCCGGGAAGTGCCTCGGGGCCAGATTGGAGAGATCGCCTACCGAGGTACTTCTGTCATTAAAGAATATTTCAAGCTGCCCGAAGCAACCGAAGCAGCTTTTGATGATGAAGGCTGGTTTCACTCCGGCGACCTGGGCATGTTTGATGAAGAGGACAATCTCAGGATGGTGGGCCGTTCCAAAGAAATGTATATCACCAATGGGGAAAATGTTTATCCGGCAGAAGTAGAGGATGCCATTATGAGGTTCCCGGGAGTGATGTTGTGTGCTTGTGTAGCAGTTCCCCATGAGATCGCAGGGGAAATTGGCCGTGCCTATATCGTCCCTCTTCCTGATGCCACGATCGAAGTAGAACAATTGAAAGAATTCCTCAAAGAATACCTGTCAAGTTTTAAAATCCCGCGCGAGTATGTCTTCCGCGATATGCTTCCTATGACCATGCTGGGAAAAATCGAAAAGAAACTTCTCCGTCAGGAATTGGAAGCAGAAATACAAGCGAAAAAGCAAAGCAAATAATTAACGGGGGGGGTAAGATCATGCGTTTAAAAGATAAAACAGCGATCATCACCGGGGCAGGTAAAGGGATCGGAGCGGCGATCGCCAGGCGGTTTGCTGCCGAAGGCGCCAAACTGGTGATTTGTGATCTGATTGAAGAAAATGTTAACGCTGTAGTAAAAGAAATTGAAAACATGGGCGGTGAGGCATCTAGTTTTGTAGTCGATGTTCTTGATCGGGCGGCTATTGAAGATATGGTCAAACAAGCACTGGAAAAATATGAAACCATCGACATCCTGGTGAATAATGCCGGGATCGCTAAAGATGCTATGTTGCATAAAATGAGCGAAGATGACTGGGACCAGGTCATGAATGTAAATATGAAGGGCACCTTTAATATGACCAGAGTCGTTGCCCCCATCATGCGCGAAAAAAAAGCCGGACGTATTGTAAATGTGTCTTCCGCAAGCCGTTTCGGCAATGCTGGTCAGTCGAACTATGCGGCCAGTAAGGAAGCAATTGTAGGCTTTACCCGATCACTTTCCTGGGAACTGGGCGCTAAAGGAATTACGATCAATGCCATCGCCCCTGGTACGATCGAGACTGATATGTACTGGGGTATCCCCGAAGGCACCAGAGATGTTATGAAACTGATCACACCGTTGGGCAGGGCAGGAACCCCGGAGGAAGTTGCTAATCTTGTTCTTTTCCTGGCCAGTGATGAAGCCTCCTATATCACCGGTCAGGTAATCCACTGCGACGGCGGGATTTTCAGACCTTAAATCATAAAATAAAGGGAGGAAAGCAAGTCAATTCAACCTGCTCTCCTCCCTTCTTATCAAAAGCTCTACTGAATGATTTTTACCTTGATCCCGGCAGCAATTGCAGAACCAGCATCTTTGACCACCTGTTCCCCTTCCTGGACCCCGCTTACGATCTCAATATTGTTACTGTCATATATACCCGTTTCCACAATTCTGCTTTCTGTTATATTATTTCTAACTACCATGACCTCTTTTTCATTCTTCTGATTAGTTTTTATGGATCCCCGGGGTAGTATCACAACATTGTTTTTCTTGACTGTATTGATCTCCACTCTGACTTCAAATCCCGGTTTAAGAATACCCACTTCTTCAAGGCTTATGATAACCGGCACCCGACGTTGGATCACCCCTAAAGCCGACATCTTTTCTTTGGCCTGCGGATAAACTTTGATGACCTGACCAGACAAAACAGTTTCTCCCAAAACCGGAGCGGTAACCAGCACATTCTGTCCTTCAGCAACTTCTGCAATATCATCGCTTAAAATGTCCACTTTCACTTCCAGTTCCCCGCTTACTGCTACCCCAGCCACTGAAGCGCCCGGCATGAGCACCTGTCCCTCTTCACAATTCAGATACATAAGTTCTCCCTGGATCGGGCTTTTGATGGTGAGCTTATTATTACTGTCCTGAGCGATCCTTAAGGCATCGGCAAGGCTTTTTTCCTGCTGCCGGGCGTAACTTAAGCTGATACTCAGTTCATCAAAACTCTTCTGTAGTTTCTCCACTGCAAAACTGGCACTATCAAAGTCAGCCTGGCTGACCCCTCCGGCCTTATATAATTGTTCGATCCGGACAAAATGTTGTTTTGCGGCAGTTAATTCAGTCCCGATCCCGGACAGTGAGGCCTGCTGGCTTGAAACAGCAGCTTTGACCTGTGACAATTGGGTTTGGGTGCTGCTGATCTGCAATGCGATTTCAGGATTATACAGGACGGCAATGACCTGGCCTTTTTGTAGCATCTGTCCCACTTCCACCGGTAATGATATAACATTTCCACCCGCATCAGTGTATAGATCACGGGCAGCTTTTGCATCTACGATCCCGTTTTCCACCACGGTCCTCTGAATGCTCCCCTTTTCTGCTGTTATGGTTTCCACTTCTGCTGCCCCGCTTACTATATAAGCAGCGATTATAAAGATGATCACGATCGCCCCTGCTGCCCAATAAATTTTCTTGCTTTTTTTCATGTGAATCCTCCCCTAATCGCGATTTTTTAGCACTTCCACCAGGTCAAGCCTGTCTATTCCCCTGACTGCCAATCGATAAGCAACCATAACAAAAGCAACGGCTCCCAGCGCCGACAGCAAATATGAAAGTGGATAAACAGCAGCAGGCATATCGTATAAATCATTACTCAATGATGTCAGATAAGCCTTGGTCAAAAATCCTCCTGCCGGCAAGCCGATTATTATCCCCAACATACACTGGAGCATGTTTTCTTTCAATAGTATTCCGGAAACTTCTGCAGATTTAAAGCCGAGGACTTTTAAGGAAGCAAACTCCTGTTCCCTTTCGTTAAAGCTGATGGTTGAAGAATTATAAATAATAGCAAAGCCCAGAATGATGGCAAAAAGCACCATTATTCCAACCGCAAAAACGGTAGATCCCATCATTGACATGAGATTTTCCCGTTCTTTTTCACGATTAAGCATGGAGGAAACCTTCATCATCTTATTGATTGCATTTTCCACCTGTTCTTCCATGCCAGGTTCTATTTTGATCATTGCCCCGCTTACCAGCCCTGATTCTTTGATAATGCTATTGGCCACTTCCAGATTGATATAGGAGCCGCCTCCGAACATCTGGGTATTCAATCCGGCAATTTTGATCTTTTCAATGTGATTGGGACCCATCGGCAGCAGGGTTTCAACCGTCACTTCATCCCCGGCTTTCACTCCCAATTTAGCTGCAGTATTTTTATTGATAAGGATCCCTGTCTCCGGTACTTTTATAGGCCGATTCCGGCTATCAAAGATATTTTTCAATTGAAGATCGAGGGGATATGCGGTTAAAAGCTCGTCTTCACTGCGTCCCTGAAAAGATATTTTCACCGGCAGGTCAAAATATCCTTCTACCTGTGCAACCCCCTGCAGACGGCTTAGTTCCAGCAAGTCAATTGCTTTGACCGGGTTAGAAAAACTAACCTGCAAATCATATTTCCGGTCCAGATCAAAATGTTTGGCCATCATATAATTTACCGAATCATTGGTCCCAAATGCCATCATCATAAGGGTAACAGCAAACAGTACACCCAGCAAAGTAACTATGAAACGCCCCCTGTTTCTTCTAATACTGCGGATGCTCATTTTCCACTGGGGGGAGAGCCTGGACCAAACAAATGACATTGATTCCAACCAGCTGTGGCTGCTTATTTTAGGAGTTTCCGGCCGCATAGATTCGGCTGGCTGAATACCGGTAACCGAATTTGCTGCGCTCCATCCTGCCATCACTGAAATTGCTGTACTTAAGAAAAAAGCATTGCCGATAACCTTTAAATTATAACCCAGCAATTTTTCCGGCAAGTTGAAATACATGGCATACATATCAGTTATATAGCTGGATATGAGAAGGCCGAAAATGGTTCCGACCAGAGCTCCGCCAAGCCCCACCAGCAGAGAAAAGATAATATAATGAACTTTGATCTCCCAATTTTTATAACCGATAGCTTTCATTATGCCGATCTGACCTCGCTGGGTTTTGATCATTCTTCTTATGATGACAAATTGTATGGCTGCGGCAATCATCAGGAAGATGACCGGCAAAACACTGGCAATCGATTGGAGGCCGTCAATTTCTGCCTCCAGCATGGTGTGACTGATTTGATCATCCCGCGGATAGGAGGCCAATAATCCATAAGGGGTGAGAATATCTTCAATCTCTTTTATGATCTCATCCTCTTTAACGCCAGGGTTTATATCGATCAGAACCTGGTTGATCTGCCCCGACATGTTGAAGACCTGCTGTGCCTGCCGATTGGGCAGCATAACTATGCCAAAAATCTCAGGGTCCGGAAACATGGTAACAGCGTCTTTGACGACATAGATGAATTCGGGTCCGGTTGCCGAGCCAACCACTCTGACGTTTATTTTTCGTCCTTCTTTCACGATGCTGATATGATCGCCGGGCGTGAGGTTATTGGCCGCCATAAACTGCGGATCGACCACCGCTTCGATTTCACCGCTGGGCGAGCTGGAGGAAAATATTCTTCCGGTCAGCATATAAAGCGAATTAAGACTGCTTTTATCTTCCAGATCATAGGTAACGACCCGGGCAGTAGCCCGGGAATTATCAGCTTTAACAAGAGCAAGGTCCTCGGTGATCCGCCCGCTGGCCTTATTGACCCCCGGAACATTTTCAATTTGTTTTATGATACGATCCGGAGCTTTTACTACCTGAAAATAATAATCGGCAAAGTGATTCTTGTTATAAAAATCCTGCTGGCTGTTGCGCAGATTCTGATAGCTGTTGCTCATGGCAATATATAACATGATACCGATGGCAACAACGGAAACCACCGCTATAAACTGGCCTTTCTTCAGGGTAAGGCTGCGCAGCAGTTTTTTCGTCAGGACACGCATTACCATTCAATCCTTTCCGGATCAATCGGATTTTTGTTCACCGTTATATCAACGATCTCGCCGCTGCGCATACGGATGACCCTGTCTCCCATGGCCCCTATTGCCGTATTATGGGTAATGAGTACAACTGTACAGCCACTCTTTAGGTTGATTTTTTTGATCAGGGACAGAATAAGTATACCGGTCTTATAGTCAAGGGCTCCCGTGGGTTCATCGCAAAGTAGCAGGCGAGGATTCTTGACTACCGCCCGGGCGATGGAAATACGCTGTTGTTCCCCGCCGCTGAGTTGGGAAGGGAAACTGTTTTTTCTCTCCAGCAATTCAACTTCCTGCAGGCATTCTTCAACCGGCAGAGGGGAATCCACCAACTCTGCGGCCAATTCAACATTCTCAGCCGCAGTTAAATCAGAAATCAGATTATAGAACTGGAAAACAAAGCCTACTTCATTACGACGAAAAAGGGTAAGCTTGTTATCATCGGCAGTGCTAAAATCCTGGCCATCAAATAAAACCTTACCCTCAGTCGGCAGATCCATGCCGCCCATTATATTCAGCA
>CAZNPR010000083.1:0-6911 GCA_964574965.1 uncultured Syntrophomonas sp.
CCATGAAAACAACAGCTTATTCAGTTTATATTGATGGGGAGGAAAAATTTGCTGTCAAGCATTTCCGTGATATCACTCCCGCGATTGAACAAGTTACCCAACAGCAGGAAAAAGAATCAAAACTTCAACTGAAAGCGATCAGCGAGATCAGATGGGAAAGAAATCTGGTTGATAAGAAGGCTGTTATTGAAAAGGCCCAGTTAGAAAAAGAACTGCAGAAGTCAATTAAGTTTGCTACTTTAGGCGCCGAAATACAGGTAGAAGGAAAAGCTGTAGCCTATGTGAGCAATATGAAGCTGGCAAAGCAACTGCTGAATGAATTGAAAAATGAATATAGTGTGGTGGATGAGGGAGAAAAATTACTCCGTGTTTCTTTTGCGGAAAACGTTGATTTGGTTGAAAAGGAAGTTCCCGTAAATAAGGTTCTTACCAAAGAAGAAGCATACAATCTTATCAAAATAGGTACAGACAAGCCGGAAAAATATATTGTGTGTGAAGGAGACAACCTGTGGTCGATTGCACGTAAACATGATATGTATGTAGATGACATAATGCGAACCAATAATATGAAAAACGAAAACTTGCAGCTGGAACAGGAACTGATCCTGGTAACAAGCAAACCGTACATAAATGTAGTAGCCCGGATAGAAGGGGAGAAAGTTGAAACAATTCCCTACGAAACCAAAACAGAAGTAGATAAGAATTCAACCAGCAGTGTCAGGATCAAACAAGCAGGCATAGATGGGGAAAAGAAGATCAATTACGTTGCTACAAAAGTTAACGGGGTCTTGGACAAGCAGGATATAAAGAAAGAAACCATTCTTAAAAAAGCTGTGGCTAAAATCATTGTCAAAGGTACTAAAGTACAAGTTGCTTCCCGCGGCGGCGGGGCCGGCGCCTTGGATTGGCCGGCTTATGGCCCGATTACCAGCTATTACGGAAGCAGAAGCGGTGGCCATACCGGTCTGGATATAGGTGCGGCCAGCGGAACAGCCATAAAAGCTGCGGATTCCGGTACTGTCACCCAAGCTTGCTATCAGGGCGGTTATGGCAAAATGATTGTGATTAATCATGGAAACGGTATCGTTACCCGCTATGCCCATTGCAGTGCGATCAATGTATCTGTCGGAGAAAGCGTATCCAAAGGAACCGTAATTGGCAAAGTGGGTTCCACAGGTAATAGCACCGGGCCTCACCTTCATTTTGAAGTTTTGGTGAATGGCAGTTTTAAAAATCCCTTGAGCTATTTGCGTTAAGTGTAAGTTCTGCCCTGACTTGACCGTCAGGGCTTTCTTTATTTTATACTGAAAGGGTTGATCATTGTAATGTATGACGTGATAATTATCGGCAGTGGGCCAGCGGGACTGACGGCTGCTATTTATACCGGCAGAGCCAGGCTTAAAACATTGGTCTTGGAAGCAAAAGGCATAGGAGGAAATGCTGCACTGACTGATAAGATCGATAATTTCCCTGGATTCCCGTTCGGAATAGACGGTAATGATCTCATGGAGAATTTCCGTAAACAAGCAGAACGCTTTGACGTAGAAATTAAAATGGAAGAAGCGAACAGTTTAGCAGTTGACCCAGCAGGAATCAAAGTTACGGCTGATCAGAATACATATATAAGCAAAACGTTGATTATTGCTACCGGTGCTACAAGGCGGCAATTGGAAGTTAAAGGTGAAGAAGATTTTTTAGGCCGGGGCGTATCATATTGTGCTACTTGTGATGGCGCTTTTTTCCATGGCTTATCGGTTGCAGTTGTCGGCGGCGGAGATGCAGCAGTAAAAGAGGCGTTACATTTAGCTGATATTGCATCTCATGTTTATCTGATCCATCGGCGTGAGGGATTCCGGGCGAATGAAACCGCTATGGCCAAGCTCCGGGCACATGAAAACATTACCTTGGTGTTAAACCGGGTGGTGGAAAGAATTGAAGGCCAGGAGTTTGTTACCCAACTTATATTAAAAAACGTCACTACTTCGGAGCAGGAAGTATTGAACGTAGACGGCATATTTATAAGTATTGGCTTAGTACCTGATAATAAATTGTTCAGAGACTTTGTAGAAACCAGAGAAGGTTACATAGCTGCGGATGGGAATATGAGGACATCAAGACCGGGTGTTTTTGCCGCCGGGGACATCATTTACAAATCCTATAGACAGGTAGCTACAGCGGTGGGAGATGGTGCTTTGGCAGGAATCGCCGCGATTGATTATCTGAAGGAATAAAGCCCTTTATTTGCCTGCCCCGATTCACTTTACCCCATAGTATAATGGGGTAGAGGTGAGAGTAAAATTGTTGGGGATAAAAGATATAACTACAGCCAAAACAATTGTTTTATTATTATTGCTGATATTCATTATTGCTGTACTCATTGGTAAAAACAGTAACGCTATTATGCGTTTTATGGTAGGCCAGGAAATCGGCCTGAAAACAGCTGATTTCAACCAGGTGAAAACAGATAATTTCGTTATCAAATATACTATAATAGATGATAAAGATATTTACCTGGTGGCTAATGCTTCAGAATATGCCTATGAAAAAGTTACTGGTTTCTTTGCCAGTAAACCCCGGAACAAAACAATGGTGGTAGTATATCCTGATACGATAAGCCTGGCACACAGTTTTGGCTGGGATAAAAGCCAAAAGGCAGAAGGGGTATACTGGGCCGGTTCAATTCGGATCATATCACCACAATTATGGCAGGAACAAGTACCGTTAACGGATGATTCTGATATGTTGCAAGTAGGTCCGCTGGTCCATGAATTTGCACATCTTATGGTTGACGAGCAAACCAGAGGCAACTATAATCGTTGGTGGACAGAAGGAATAGCCCAATATGCTGAAAAGAAAATCACCGGTTTTCAGTTTGATGAGCCCTTTGATAGTGAAAAGGAAGTTTTCATTTATTCACTGACTGATTTAAATAAAAAATTTGATGGAGAGAATAATCTGCAGGCCTACTGGCAAGCACTGCAAATTATTGAATATATCGTTGATAATAATGGGGAAGCAAGCTTGTTTGTCATTATGGATCATTTAGGAGCAGGCGATACACTTAAACAAGCAATCACCAAAACCTTTTCAGTAGATTATGAAGAATGGGAACAGGAATTATATAAGGCGCTGCAAAACAATGCAGTTAAGAGGTGTAAATTTTGAGTGATACATTAGTAATTGAGGGAGGCCAAAGCCTTCAAGGGCAAGTAATGATCAGCGGGGCTAAAAATGCCGGACTGGTTTTAATGGCCGCCAGTATCATGGCGGATGGGGAAACCATATTGGATAATGTTCCCCTGATCAACGATGTTGAAGTAATGATTTGTATTCTTAATGATATTGGAGTAAAAACGCAATGGAGAGAGGACGGCAGTCTATCGATCTGTCCGCCGCAAGGCGGAGTCCAAAACCATACTTCTTATGAGCTGTCCAAGCTGCTGAGAGCCTCCAACCTGTTTTTAGGTGCTATGCTCGGACGTCAGGGAGAAGCTACCATTTCATTACCTGGCGGCTGTGATATTGGTACCCGGCCGATGGACCTGCATATCAAAGGGTTGCAAGCTTTGGGAGCAGATCTGGAATTGGAACATGGTTATATATACGGCCGGGTCAAACAGGCCAATGGTGCCAGAGTATATCTGGATTTTCCCAGTGTTGGTGCAACGGAAAACATTATGATGATGGCTGCAAAAACAACGGGTCAATCAATTATTGAAAACGCAGCCAAAGAACCGGAAATCGTTGACCTGGCTAACTTCCTCAACTTTATGGGAGCAAAAGTGCGGGGAGCCGGTACGGACATAATCAAAATTGAAGGAGTGAATGAATTAAAGCCAGGGCGCTATGCAATCATTCCGGACAGGATCGAAGCTGGCACTTACATGATTGCCGCTGCTATATCCGGGGGTGAGATTTTGGTGCAAAACGTAATTCCGACTCATTTGCATCCCGTTATTGCTAAACTGCAGGAAGCTGGTGCCATTGTACAGGAAACCGATCAGGGTATTTTAGTCAGAGCAGGGAAACAAATACTGCCGATTGATATAAAAACTTTGCCGTATCCAGGATTTCCAACTGACATGCAATCACAGATGATGGCTTTTCTTTCGCTGGCCAATGGACCGAGTATGATCGTTGAAAATGTATTTGAAAACCGTTTTCAGATCGTAGATGAACTTAAACGAATGGGGGCTAGAATAAAAGTCGAAGGACATACGGCAGTGATTGACGGAGTGAGTTCACTTTTCGGTGCGCGAGTGAAAGCCACTGATTTAAGAGCAGGTGCTGCTTTGATTCTGGGCGGATTGGCGGCTGAAGGCGAAACTATTATCGAGAATGCCGGATATATATTCCGCGGTTATGAAAACATTAAGGACAAGTTTAATGCTTTAGGGGCTAAACTGATATAGATTGATTCCCATAAAACCATAAGGGATAAAAGAAGACGAGAGTCTTCTTTTTCTTTTCCTTTAATTGCATAAATTATGTCGTATAGATGTCTGAGACAAGTAAGAAAATAACTTAACCAATCGTCAAAACCTTAGACTAAGGGGGAATATTGTGAATAAAACATGGAAAGGTATCCTGTATTTTTTGCTGTTCTTCTTTCTGGGGGTCGGATTATTTAATATGATCGGATCGGTTCTGGATAACAGACCCATTGTCAGTGAGGAAAAAAACCGGAGCGTAATTGACGGAACGGTCAGTGCAGTAGCAGCTAAGGTCAGCCCATCTGTAGTAGGTATTACGAATTTGCAGCGAAGTGGTGATATTTTTAATCAAAGAACCAGTGAAAGTACAGGGTCAGGCGTTATCGTTGATGAAGAGGGATATATTGTTACCAATAACCATGTGGTTAAAAATGCAGAACAACTGATCGTTACTTTGATAGACGGCAATGAAGAAAATGCTGAAGTAGTGGGGACAGATGCCCGTTCAGATTTAGCGTTGATCAAGATAAAGGTGGATCGCCATGTTACTCCTGCTAAATTAGGGGATTCAGACCAATTAGTCGTCGGGGAAGAGGTGCTGGCGATAGGAAATCCTATGGGATTGCGTTTTGCTCGTTCTGTTACGGCTGGGATCATTAGTGGTTTAAATCGTCTACTGACTACAGAAGAAGGCTTTTCATATCGATTGATTCAAACTGATGCAGCCATTAACCCGGGTAATAGCGGGGGAGCCCTTTTTAACCTCAATGGAGATGTAATTGGGATCAATACCATAAAGATTTCGGCAGCTGGATTTGAAGGCATGGGATTTTCTATTCCGGTCAATCAAGTACGGCTAGTGGTCCAGGCATTGAAAGAATACGGAAGAGTTGACTGGCCCAATATGGGGATCCGAATAATCGGTGAGGTGGGGGAAACAGAAGCCAATTATTTTGATTTGCCTGATTGCTGCGGCGTCGCCATTATCCCTGAGGATGGAAGTGCAGCCCAGCGGGCAGGCGTTAAGCCCTATGACATTATTACTGCGATTGATAACAAAAAAGTGGAAACAGGCGTGGATCTGCAGGAGACGATTGCCGCCAAAAAGATTGGGCAGACGGTAAAAGTCAAAATCGCAAGAATACCTGAAAGTGAGCTGGGAAAGACACAAATAAAAACATTTTCCATCAAGCTTACCCGCTAATTCAATACAAGTGCAGACAATATATTAAATAGCGCGGCCATTAAAGCGGCGCTTTATTTTTATGGGTCACTGGGCTAGACTATTAAAAAACGAATGAGGTAAACAGGTGAAATATAGAATCATTTCGGTCGGCAAGATCAGAGAACCTTTTTATGATAAAGGGATACAAGAATATCTTAAAAGATTGAAGCCCTATACCAGTATTGAATTGATCGACGGACTGGAGGAAAAAATAAACCCTAAAGCAGGAGCGGGGGAGATCGATAAATGCTTGCAAAAAGAGGGAGCTAAAGTTATTGATTTGGTAAGCGGCGATGAAATAGTTATAGCTTTCGATATAAAAGGAGAACTGCTTTCCTCTGAAGAATGGGCACAATATATTGAACAGCTCAATGTGAGATCATCAAGCCGGGTAAACATGGTTATTGGAGGTTCCTTCGGTTTAGATGACAAAGTAAAAAGAAGAGCAGAACGTTTAATTTCTTTTTCCCGGATGACTTTCCCTCATCAGATGGCGGTCTTGATGTTAACGGAGCAAATTTACCGCGGTTTTAAGATTAACAAAAGAGAACCGTACCATAAATAACGGCCGGGGGATTACGGATAGTCTCGTAAATCAGATGGAGTCAGGAGGATAATCATGCAGAAGATAACGATAGCAGAGGTATTAAAAGATATTGATAAATATGCCGGGCATTCAGTACAGGTCAATGGCTGGGTCAGATCCAACCGGGATCAGAAGACCTTTGGGTTCATAATGCTAAATGATGGCACCCATTTTACCGCCCTCCAAATCGTATATGAGAAAGATAAGCTGGAAAATTTCATGGAATTGGCTGGCTTGAGAACGGGAGCCGCCATCGCGGTAACTGGTTTAGTAGTGAAGACCCCGAATGCAAAACAGACCCTGGAAATAAAAGCGTCTGAGGTGGAACTGATAGGAGACTGCCCGGACGACTATCCGATTCAACCCAAGCGCCATAGTCGTGAATTTTTAAGGGAAGTGGCTCATTTGCGTCCGCGTACTAATCTATTCGCTGCCGTTTTTCGGGTTCGCTCTCTGGCTGCCTTTGCAATACATCAATTTTTCCAGCAGCAGGGTTTTGTTTATGTACATACACCGATTATTACATCCAGTGATGCCGAAGGGGCAGGAGAAATGTTTAGGGTAACTACCTTAAGCGGGGAAAAACCGCCAGTCAATGATGAAGGGAAGATCGACTATAGCCAGGACTTTTTTGGCTGCAAGACCAATCTTACGGTAAGCGGCCAAT
>CAZNPR010000084.1:0-6870 GCA_964574965.1 uncultured Syntrophomonas sp.
CGGAACGGGCGCTGGACAGCTGTTATGACCTGAGTTACACCATCCGGGAGATGACAATAAAATATGTTTAGCATGAACCTGATCATTGTGATCGTGTTGCTGGCACTGCTTTTTGATTATGTAAACGGCTTTCATGATACATCCAATGCGATCGCTTCTGCCGTAGCTACCAAAGCACTACCGCCGGGAACGGCTATCCTAATGGCAGCAATTTTGAATTTTATGGGTGCGGTATCTGGTACTGCGGTTGCGGCTGCGATTGGGCAGAGTATCATAAACCCCCATTTCATAGAGCCTCCGGCACTGATTGCTGCGCTGGGCGGAGCTATCATTTGGAACCTGGTGACCTGGTATCTGGGATTGCCCAGCAGTTCTTCCCATAGTTTGATAGGGGGAATGGCTGGCGCGGTTTTGGTAAGCTCAGGGCCTGGTTTTATCAACTGGTACGGTCTGCTTCTGATCATTGCAGTTTTACTGATCACACCCTTTATCGCTTTTTTCGCGGGGGGCTTGATAATGAAATTATTATTGCTGCTATTAACAAATACAGCACCGACGGTCACGAATGATAATTTGAGAAAATTACAGGTCCTTTCCTCAGCCATGGCATCATTCGCCCATGGTTCAAATGACGCGCAGAAATCCATGGGGATCATCACCATGGCTTTGATCAGCGGGGGTCTACTAGGTGATTTTGTCGTCCCGTTGTGGGTAAAAATTTCATGTGCAACAGCCATGGCAGCAGGAACTGCCCTGGGGGGATGGAGAATTATAAAAACCATTGGACAACAGATATTCAATATTAAGCCTGCCAACGGTTTTGCTGCTGACTTGAGTGCTGCTATCATCATATATTCAGCAAGTTTATTGGGATTTCCAGTCAGTACGACGCATGTCGTTTCTTCTGCCATCATCGGAGCAGGTGCTGCAAAACGAGTGCGAGGGGTACGGTGGACCACTGCCATCAACATTCTTATGGCATGGATGATTACGATTCCAGCCGCTGGAATCACAACAATGATAATTTATCTGGTAATACAATTTGGTTTATTATAAAATAAATGGTAATATTTCTAATCATTGCTCATAGTTTCACAAAGCATTAGAATGAAAGCAGAGACTTATTAATTGAAAAGGAGTTGAGAGCTTGAAAGCTTATAAAATTCCTGAAGCAACGGTAATGAGGCTTTCTATTTATTCACGGTATCTATATCAATTGATGGATGATGGTGTAAAATCTGTTTCATCCGATGAAATTGCTCACGGGGTAGGCGTAAGTTCTGCACAGGTGAGAAAAGATTTGGCCTACTTCGGAGAGTTTGGTACCCGGGGTGTGGGCTATAAGGTTGAAGTTTTGTACGGCCATCTGATGAAAATTTTGGGTTTGGACCGCAAATGGTGTGCCATTATTATTGGAGCAGGCAAGCTTGGCTCAGCCCTTGCTTTATACCAGGGATTTGCCGCCAGAGGATTTAATGTTGGGGCTATTCTGGATGCAAGCCAGGAAAAGATTGGTACAAAATTAGGTGAAATAGAAGTCGAACCGCTGGAAATGATGACGCAGCGAATCGAAGAGAAAAACATTACCATCGGGATCGTAACGGTGCCTGCTTC
The DNA here is from genome assembly GCA_964574965.1 of uncultured Syntrophomonas sp. Classification (GTDB taxonomy): domain Bacteria; phylum Bacillota; class Syntrophomonadia; order Syntrophomonadales; family Syntrophomonadaceae; genus UBA1368. The sequence goes on from CAZNPR010000084.1 coordinate 1,615, forward strand.
AGCAGCCCAGGAAGTAACCGATAAGCTGATCGAATCAGGCGTTAAAGCAATTCTCAACTTTTCACCCCGGGTGATCAAAGTGCCCGGAAACGTGATCCTAAGAAATGTGGACCTGTCAGTTAATTTGGAAGTACTTAGCTTTAATCTCAACTTTCTGAAATAGTATCATAAGAATTGTCAATCGACGGGGGAAACTTTATGGCAAAGTATCCCCCTTTTTAGTCTCGCCTTGTTTTTACCCTGATGGAATGCTAGAATTTAGACATATGTCTGTGATGGAGGAAGAATTTTGGCTTATAGGGGACGCAGTCCGGCAAACTGGCCGGTGCTTTTATTATTGTTGGCAGTAGGCGGTATTATTGGATCAGCTCTTGGACAATTACTGGTAAAAATATGGCCGGTGCTGAAAATATTCGGTGAGGTCTACAGCATAGGACTTCCGGCCTTTACTGTCGATTTAAAGGTTCTTACCTTTACCATGGGCTTTATGTTGAATCTTAGTATTTTTACTATTTTGGGCTTTATTGTGGCATATTTAGCTTATAGAAAATTATAAATGAGGGTGCCATTTGTCAAAGTTGATTTTAGCATCGGCCTCGCCCCGTAGAGTGGAATTGCTTAAAAACTTGGGTTTAGACTTTATCTGTATCAGGCCGGAAATAGAAGAAGAGCTCTTACCGGGCGAATCTGCCCGCCAGGCAGCAGAAAGATTGGCTGTCAAAAAGGCTGATTTCATTAAGCTACCCGATGACGACAGCCTGATCATCGCGGCAGATACAGTGGTCTTATGCAGCGGGCAAATTCTGGGCAAACCTGCAAGCGAAATGCAAGCCCGTTCAATGCTGACCATGTTAAGCGGCAGAAGTCATGAAGTCATTACAGCTGTCTGTTTGAAAAACAACCTGGGTGTTTATGAAGTGCAAAGTGAAATAACCACAGTATTTTTCCGTAATCTTTCTGAAGAGCAGATCGCTGGATATATAGCTACAGGAGAGCCTTTTGATAAGGCCGGAGGATACGGCATACAGGGGATAGGCGCAGTTTTAGTCAGTCGTATCGAAGGTTGCTTTTTTAATGTTGTAGGTCTGCCGCTGAGCAGGCTTTATGATATGTTGAGAAAACAGAATATTGAGGTGCTGGGGGTGTAGTTATGAACGGGTATAGTCTGGCAATCAAGGACATGCCTGAAAGTATGCGCCCGAGAGAAAGGCTGCTGGCCGAAGGCGAACACAGTTTGAGTGATACCGAATTATTAGCCATCATAATCGGGCATGGAACTGTCAACTTAAGCGCTTTGGATCTGGCCCGGCATATTCTGGCACAACATGGTAGTTTGCGACAATTAAAAGAGGCCAGCCTGGAAGAACTCATGCAACACCCGGGCATTGGCCCTGCCAAGGCAGTAAATATCAAAGCAGCGATCGAAATAGGCCGTAGAATTTCTCTTGACGTCAGAAACAAAATGTCCATAAAATCACCGGAAGATGTTAAAAATATGGTGATGGAAGATATGCGTTATTTAGACCGCGAATATTTCCGGGTCATGTATTTGGACCGCAAAGGCGGTCTGCTCAGCATGGAAAATGTCTCCATCGGGGGCCTGCACAGTGCTTTGGTCCATCCGCGTGAGGTTTTTAAACCGGCGATCAAAAAGAGTGCCGCCTCGGTCATACTTGTCCATAATCATCCCAGTGGCGATCCAAGCCCCAGCCGGGAAGACCTGGATTTGACCACAAGTTTGATTGAGGCCGGCAAACATTTAGGAATCGAAGTTCTTGATCATATCGTGATAGGGGAATCCACTTATTGCAGTATGAGGAGTCAACAGTTAATTCAGTTTTAAGGAGGCTAATGTAAAAGTGGTATTTGGCAAAGATTTGGGCATAGATCTTGGCACAGCCAATTCATTGGTTTATCTCAAAGGCAAGGGGATCATCCTGGTCGAACCTTCGGTGGTAGCCATTCAGAATAATACCGGAAAAGTTCTGGCGGTAGGGGAAGAAGCGAAACAGATGATTGGCAGGACCCCAGGCAATATCGTTGCCATCCGGCCTATGAAGGATGGTGTGATCGCTGATTATGACATTACTCAGGCGATGCTAAAATATTTTATTACCCGGGCTTTAGGACAAAACAATCCCTTTATGAAGCCGCGGGTCGTGATATCAATTCCTACCGGCTGCACATCAGTAGAAGAAAGAGCAGTGAGGGAAGCTGCTTTGCAGGCAGGTGCAAAAGAAGCCTATTTGCTCGAGGAACCTATGGCAGCTGCAATTGGTGCTGGATTACCGGTGGACGAACCGACCGGAAATCTTATTGTTGATATCGGCGGGGGAACCACCGAGGTAGCAGTTATTTCATTAGGCGGGATCGTGACGGCTAAATCAGTCCGGGTGGCCGGAGACAGCATGGATGATGCCATTGTGGCCCACTTGAAAAAGAATTATAACCTTTTGATCGGTGAAAGGACTGCGGAAGATATAAAAATATCCATCGGTTCTGCCTTATGGCAGGGACCGGAAGCAACTTATGAGGTAAGAGGAAGGGATTTGGTTTCCGGATTGCCGAAAACGATAGAAGTATCCTCTACCGAAATCCAATTGGCTTTAAAAGAAACCGTTTGGCAGATCATTGAAGGGGTTAAAGCCTGCCTGGAAAAATCCCCGCCGGAGCTGGCCTCAGATATTGTCGACCGTGGTATTATCATGGCCGGCGGAGGAGCATTGTTAAAAGGCCTTGACATCCTGATCAGTCAGGAAATCGATTTACCGGTTTATATAGCAGAAGACCCGCTGGAAGCTGTAGCCAAAGGAACCGGCAAGGTTCTGGAAAAAATTGAACTTTTAAAAAGGATCGTCGTTCCTGCCAAGAGATCATTTTAGTGGGAGAGAAACGTGCTGGGTTTGTTTAAAAACAAAGTGTTCTGGTTTGGCATCGTAGTCTTGATCATTACCTTCTCTTTGATCAGGGCGACCTCTTCAGAACGGGAGGATATAACCCTGGTGGAAAGAATGCTCAGGGATGCTTATGCACCCCTGCAAAGTTCGGTAACTGAACTGCGGGATTATTTCAGCGGTCCCCGGAGTATTTTCAGCCAGAAGGCAGACCTGAATAAGACCATCGCCCAGCAGGAAGAAGAGATCGCCAGACTGAACCTGGAGAATCAAGTTGTAAGGGAACGTGAAGCAGAAGTAAAAAGACTTCGGGCATTGGTCAACTTTATGAATAATAATCTGGATAAATACCAGATGAGTGCAGCCAGAGTCATCGCCCGCAGTCCTAATAACTGGCTGAAGACAGTCATTATCGACAAAGGGGCAGTTGAAGGGATAGAAAAGAATATGCCGGTCATTACGCCCAAAGGGCTGGTTGGAAGGATCGGCAGTGTAAGTGAACATACCTCCCAGGTCAACCTGATCACTGACCGGGAAATTGCGGTCGGTGCTACCCTGCAAAGATCACGCAGCACCAGCGGGATCGTAGAAGGAATGGTGGAAGGCAATTTATTAAAAATGATCAATATCCCTTATTATGCATCGGTCAAACCTGATGATTTGATCATTACCTCCGGCTTATCACAAGTATTCCCGCCAGGTATTGATATTGGGGTGATTTATGAAGTCACCGAAGAACCAAACGGATTGTTGTTGTCGGCAACAGTTATACCAACGGTCAACTTCGATAAACTGGAAGAAGTGCTGGTGATAACTGATTACATACCGGTTACTGAAGAAACAACAGTGCCGGAAGAGCCAATGGCAGAAGAGGAGTAATTCGTTTGCGCTATTTATTGCATTTCCTGCTGCCTTTCCTGGCAGTTTTTTTACAATCCACCGTATTTGGCTTTTATGACATCCAGGGGACTTTGCCGGACATGGTACTGGTTTTTGTTGTTTTCTTTTCTGTTATAAACGGTGCAGCACCGGGGACTGTATACGGCTTTTTGTGCGGACTTGTAGAAGATTTATATTTAGGGCGTTTTATCGGCTTAAATGCGATTTCCAAGGCATTGACCGGTTTTTTAGTCGGCAAAGTGCAGGGCGGTTTTTTCCGGGAGAATTTTCTCCTCGGGGCATTGGCGGTAGCATTTGGCACCCTTTTAAATGCCTCTATTTTTCTGCTTTTAAGCCGGTTGGCTTTTGCTTCTTTTCATTTTGACCAGCAGTTTTTTATTGGGGTCATTTACCAGTTCATTTATAATGTTATTTTAGCAGCGCCGCTATATGGATGGTATTACAGGTCTTCCCGCATCGGACTGCTTAGATTGTCAAGGGAGAAATAATATGAAAGCCCAACAACTGAAATACCGGCTGAATTTGATCGGATATATTGCCATCGGATTATTGACCATCCTGCTCATCAAGCTGGCAGTGGTGCAACTATTCAATAATGACAGTTACCAGACCCAGGCGAAAGAAAACAGCATTCGCCTGATTGCCATAAAAGCTCCCCGGGGGGAGATCTATACCAGCGACGGAGAAGTATTGGCAGCTAATGAGCTGGTTTATAATTTGAGTTTAAATTCTATGGGGATTGAAAATCGAGAGCAAATCACCGAACGATTAGTAGAGGTGCTTAAAGATGATTACCCGGAAATAACCGCTGAGGTCATTGAGGAAAAGATGGATTTGCAAAAGTACCGGCTCTTTGAACTGGTGACGATAGTGCGGGATATTCCATGGGATCTGGTCGTAAAGCTGGAGGAAAACCGGCATGAATTGCCGGGCGTGACCATAACGGTAGAACCTTTGCGTTACTATCCGCAGGGGGCACTGGCTGGGCATATCCTGGGCTATATCCATTCGATCAGTCCGGAGGAAATAGCTGCCCAGCCGGCAGGCCAGGAATATGATATAAACAGCCTGATAGGCAAATCGGGGATCGAAAAACAATATGAGTCATATCTTCGGGGCGTTGACGGCGCCCGCCGGGTGGAAGTCGATGCCAAAGGCCATCCGATCCAGGAATTAGTTACGTTAGAATCCCAGTCTGGAGATAATATCTACATGACCATTGACAGTGAGCTGCAGCAGGTTCTGCAGAAGAGCATGGATAAAGTCCTATTACAGCTTCAGACACAATATCCGAAAGCCAAGGTGGGCTCAGCCGTGGTGATCAATGTCAAGACTGGAGAAATACTGGCTATGCACAGTGCACCTGATATGTATCCGGATGATTGGAAAGGGAATATCAGCAGTGACCGGGCAGCCTATTATTATCCCCAGGGAAGCTATGATCCCATGGAACCCGGAGCGG
>CAZNPR010000085.1:0-2462 GCA_964574965.1 uncultured Syntrophomonas sp.
AAGAAACTAAAAAAGGAAGAGAAACTGGACTCCCCTAAACGGTGTTATTACGTGCCTAAATAACTACCCGGGTATTACAAAGGAAATAATATACCAGCGCCAGTCTAAACTGCCGCTTCAGATCGTCAAAAAAGGCTATATGCTGCGTTAACCTAGAAAGCCCGTTTAATCGACGCACCTCACGTACGCCTCAATCACGGGCTTTCTGGTGCCTTGCTCTTAACCTTTTTTGCTCGCTCTGGCATGGCGCCGAAGCGATTGTCTTTTTTATCGTTTTTTACTTTAAAATGCGGGCTTCTACATGATTTTCAGGCCCCGGCTCCTGTAAATGATTAAACGCCGGCCCTTCGATGATATCTCCATCCAGACTGAACCGGGAGCCGTGGCAGGGGCAATCCCAGCTTATCTCAGCATCATTCCACTTCAGTTCACAGCCCAGGTGAGTGCAGGTTATATCTACCATATGCAGTTCCCCCTGGTCATCCCGATAAGCTCCGACTCTTTGGCCGTCGATCAAAACTTCTTTTGCTTCTCCTTTGGCAAGCTTAATATCTTCGGGACCTTTAGTGAATTTTCCGCTGATATATTCTTTGGTAAAATCGACACCTTCAATGAAAACTTTTTTGAATGCGGACAGATTGAACCGGGAAGGATTGTAGACCGGTGCCCAGGGGCTGTCTCCGGTGGTAATCAGATCGCTGATGATCATCGCCGAAGCAGTCGAATTGGTCATGCCCCATTTACCAAACCCGGTAGCGACATATATATTCGGGCAGTTCCCTGTCAGGATCCCTGTATACGGTAATCCATCTGCGGTCATACAATCCTGGGTGGACCAGCGGTACAGTACTTCCTTGACCTCATAATTCTGATGGGCAAAATCGATCAGGTTTTGATAATGCTGGTTCAGATTCGTTCCGTCACCGGTTTTGTGGTGTTCCCCGCCAATCAGTATCATTTCCTCGTCTTTATATCGTTGTGATCGCAGTGATCTGGTAGGAGCTTCTGCATTTATATACATTCCTTCCGGGAATTTTTCTTCCGCTTTAATTCCTATGATATAGGATTTATCAGCAAAGACACGGGAAAAATACAGACCCCCTCCGTCAAAGAAGGGGTAGTGGCTGGCGATCACGATCTTATCAGCGGTAATAGTATGCCCGTAGCGGGTGATCACTTGTCCGCTTTCTTTATCAATATTTACTGCCGGTGTATTTTCATAAATAGCGCTGCCGTCACCATGTATTTTCTCTGCCAGTACCTGCAGGTATTTCAACGGATGGAACTGGGCCTGACGGTCAAATTTTAAAGCCCGTTTTATCGGGAAAGGCATATCAATTTTATCATTAAGGGAAGCTTTGATGCCAAATCCCGATGCCGCCTGATGTTCATCTTCCAGATCCTTTATATATTTAGGATCATTGGTGTACATATAAGCAGGCTGCCAGGAAAAATCGCAGTCAATTTTTTGTTCCTTGACCAGGCTGGCAACCAAATCGATGGCACTTTCATTGGCATCAGCATACTGATGGGCCAGTTCTTCCCCCATTTGATTTTTGATGCGGGCATAGATCAAAGAATGCTGCGAAGTTACTTTGGCGGTAGTATGGCCGGTGGTTCCGTGCAGAATACGGTCAGCCTCCACCACCACCACCTTAAAGCCCTTTTCCTTTAAAAGAAAAGCGGTGGTGATCCCTGCCATGCCTCCTCCCACTATAGCCACATCGGTCCTGATATCTTCCTGGAGCCGTGGATAGTCAGTTTCTTTGACTGAATCCAGCCAGTATGAATTGGTATTGCTTTTATATTCATTATGATTCGAATACATGTTTTCCTCCTTGCGCAGCAAATTTTATTTACTATAGCTTGCGCCAATGATTTATAAGTATTCGGTCAAAATATTGCCGAAGCCCTGCTGAAAGGATACGACCCATTTAGGTGGTTCCAGTTATGATTGCGCCGGAAGGTTTTTTACTTTAAAATAAGCGAAAGTTTTGGTCATCGATGATTTTGAGCAGGATCTGCTAATAACAGTTATTACTCCGGTTGATCATGAAATGATTGGCAATAATCGTAATAACGAATCCATTGATCGGAGAGGATGGTTAGACTATGAAAAGACTGGGCCGCTATTTTCTGGAGGGACTTTTGTTTATGGTCCCCCTCGTAGTTACCTTATATATTTTCTATTTTTTATTTGTGAAAATCGATGGGCTGATCAAGATCCCTTTGCCCGGCATCGGCATCGTACCAGGAGTCGGATTTGTCGCTACCATTTTGATCATCGTTCTGGTGGGCCTTTTAGTATCCAATTTTCTCACCCGTAAATTGTTTAGCTGGGTAGACGGCTGGCTGAACAAAGTTCCGCTGTTCAAACTGCTGTATGGCTCAGTCAAAGATCTGCTGAGCGCTTTGGTCGGTAATAAAAAAAGTTTTACCCAGCCGGTTTTAGTAAGACTGTC
>CAZNPR010000085.1:2562-6678 GCA_964574965.1 uncultured Syntrophomonas sp.
GGTTAACTGCCAGGCAGGCCAAAAGCTGACGCTAGAGTTTGCGGCAAATCGAATCAGGACACGGGGTAAATAAAAAAAGGAGGTACTGCTTAGTGATCAGTACCACACCTGAGTGAAGGGCCAACCTATTTTTTATAGCTGTTGGCCCTTCACTATTTTATAATAGAAAATGCTTTATTGCCGGGTCATTTCCAGCGGAGGTCCTTCCCGCTCCAGCACATGGCGGGCAAAGATTTCGTCTTTAAGCCACATTTCCTGTTCATCCACGGTCAGGATGACCGGCATCCGGTCATGGACCGACTGCACCCACCGGTTGGCATCCGTAGTAAGGATCACAAAGGCCGGTATGCTGGCACCTTCTTTTTTATACATCGTATATAACCCGGCCATGTAAAGTATAGGGGTTTGAGGCCGGCGGAAGATGTATTTATCCTTGTATTTTTTGTTTCCTTCATGGCGCCATTCATAAAAACCACTGGCCGGTATGATACAGCGCCGCTCCTGCAGAGCCTGGCGGAACATCCCCTTTTCTGCCGCTGTTTCACGGCGGGCATTGATAATGACTCCGCCTCCCTGCCAGCGGGGGAACCCCCAGGTAAATAAATAGGGGCGGGGCGCTTCTGCTTCCAGAGCGATCACCGGCACCATATCGGTGGGGAAAATCTCACCGGTTTTCATTTGGCTCAGTTCAGGTCTGCCGGCATATCGGCGATTGATCTCGCGGATGATCTCCCGCATCTCAATGATTTCTTCTTCCATGGAAATCAAATAACGGCCGCACATGTTACCCCCCCTTCCTTTCCATAAACCAGCGGTCTTCTTCCAGGAAAAGATACACCTCTTTGCCTGCTACTTTGCAGGTATAGCGGATCCCGGCCCCCCCTGCCTTGAGGCTGGCGGCCCTGCGGATATCCGTGACCCGGTCTATTTCATACTCCCGCCCGTCTTCCCATACCAGGGAAGTCGGCTTAAATCCACCGTCGGGATAAAAAACCGCCTTGACGCTGACATATATTTTATTAGGATTATTATAGCTTTTTTCCTTCATCAGGGTAATTTCCCTCCCTTAAAAAATGCTACCGGGTGGATCACATGATCTTCCTTGGGATTGATGAGGCCTAAATCAGCATCCCTTAACAACATGGCCCGCTGCACGGAAAAATGACCGAAACGGCGGCGCAATACGTCCACCGTTTCTTCCAGTTTTTCTTGTTTCATCCGTCTTTCTTCATCTTCGAACAGCAAAAGTTGCTCTTCCCCGTGGGCCGGGATCAAATCGCACCCGCGCACACCCACACTGCGGATCGGTCTTTCCCAGGCATATTTGGCGGAGAAAATCTGCATGGCCTTTTCCGCCAGCGTTGAAGAAACATTGGTCGGTTGAGAAAACTTCCCCTGGGCTTCAAAACTGAACAAGGTATTGTCCCGGATATGGATCTGGACTGTGCGGCACTTGAATCCGTGTTCCCGCATACGCGCCGCTACGCTTTCACTTAAAACATAAAAGATCATCTGCACATCGTTATCCGTTTGCAAATCACGGGGAGTGGTAATGCTGTTGCCCACGCTTTTGATCACCCCTTCTTCCCCCAGGCGGGTCACCGGCGAAGCGTCCTGCCCATTGGCAAAAGACCATAGGACTTCTCCCCACTTGCCCAGCATGGAGCGCAGCAGCCGGGGACTGGCATTGGCAATATCGCCAATGGTTTTGATCCCATAACGGAAAAGCTTGCGTTGGGTAGCCCGGCCCACATAGAGCAGGTCCTCAGCCGGCAGGGGCCAGACAGTATCTTTATAATTATTTCGGGTGATGACCGTGGTAGCATCCGGTTTTTTCATGTCACTGCCCAGCTTGGCGAATATTTTATTATAACTGACCCCCACCGATGCAGTGACGCCCATTTCCGTCTTGATCCTCTCCCTGATTTCGTCAGCGATCTGGATGCCGTTTCCGCATACCCCGCTGTGGGCCACATCCAGCCAGGCTTCATCCAGACCGAAAGGCTCGATCTGATCGGTATAATCCGCATAGATCCCCCGGGCCAGGCGGGAGAAACGAAGATAGAGCGGAAAATTGGGCGTAACCACAATAAGCCCGGGGCATTTTTGCTGCGCCTGCCAGATCGCTTCTCCGGTCTTGATGCCGGTCGCTTTGGCCGGATAATTTTTGGCCAGGACGATCCCGTGACGTGCCTCCGGGTCACCGCACACCGCCACCGGTTTATTGCGTATCTCCGGATGGTACAGGCACTCTACTGAAGCATAGAAGTTATTGAGATCCGCGTGCAAAATAACCCGCTCCATAATGTAAGGGCTCCTCTTTTACGAACATTTGTTCTATTATGATAATAACTTTTACGTGGTAAGTCAATGGGAAGCAAAGGAGTGGAATTTTGTTATAATTGAATATATATTTGCTTTTCCGGAGGGCGATCAATGGCAGAACTTGCGAATATCCTGCATGGTGATCTGGATGCCTTTTTTGCTTCGGTTGAACAATTGGATGACCCCTCCCTGCGTGGCAAACCCGTTGTAGTAGGTGGAAGCCGGCATTCCCGCGGCGTAGTATCCACTTGCTCCTACGAAGCCAGAAAATTTGGCATAAGGTCAGCTATGCCTGCTGCTCAAGCATACCGGCTTTGCCCTCAGGCAGTGTTCCTCCCGGTGAATATGCCCCGCTACCAGGAAATGTCGAGACAGGTATTTGCCATTCTTAGCCGGTTTTCTCCCATCATGGAGGTTCTTTCTATTGATGAAGCCTTTCTGGACATCAGCGGCTGTTTCCGTCTATACGAAAGTGCGGAAGAAATCGGCCGTAAGATCAAGGAGCAGGTTTATTCCGAACTGGGGCTCATCATTTCAGTAGGAATTTCTTATAACAAATTCCTGGCTAAATTGGCCTCTGATATGGATAAACCGGATAGCTTACGCATTATTACTAAAAGTCAGGCAATGGAAGTATTAAGACCATTGCCGGTGTCGCGGATCTGGGGAGTAGGACAGAAGACTGAAGAGAGCTTGAACAAACTGGGGATAAAAACTATCGGCGATATTCAAGCCTTGCCAACCGGGTGGCTGGAAGCAAGAATCGGTTCAGCGGGGCGCTTATTCTGGGAACTGGCCCATGGAATCGATCAAAGGACAGTGGAACCGGAACAGGAACGGAAGTCTCTGGGGCGGGAAGAAACCTTTCCCGAGGATATCAATGATACTACTTACCTGGAAAAACTCATCGCCCAATTTGCTGCTGAGTTATGCAGGAAATTACGCCAGGCCGGGCTCCAGGCTGCCAGCATCACCATTAAGCTGCGCTATAGTGACTTTAAAACCATCACCCGCAGCAAAACTATAGATCCATGCGATTCCGATATGATCGTAACGCAGGTGGCCGGTGAATTATTGCATCATGCCTATAACGGCAAGCGTCCTCTGCGCCTTTTCGGCTTATCACTAGGGCATTTATCACCGGTTGCAGACCTGGAGCAGGGAAATCTTTTCGCGGCTCAATCAAACGCTGATCATAAAGAAATTGACCTGCTCATGGATGAAATAAGGGACCGATTTGGAGCCAACGCCATAAGCCGAGCCAACCTGCTGCCCGATAAAGATACCGAGTAAGATCAACCCCTGCGTGGCTGGAAACTATGATTGTACGAAGGGAAAGGTTTTTCAGGTTGTGCCATGTTATACTGTCAGTAAATCACTCAACGATAAGACCTTACTCGTAAAAAAGGACGGATAATTGATGACTTATAATCACGCCACACCAGCCTGGTCACCCCGGGACCACTGGTCGGCACTCACTCATCTGGCTGGCCTGCTGCTGGCAGTGATCGGCACCATATATCTGCTGACGACCGGCTATAAGGCGGGCGGAGTATTATTTGCCCCCGCTTTCGGCATATATGGGGCTTCGATGATCATGCTCTACCTGGCCAGTACCCTTTATCACTGGCTGCGGATCAGTGAGAAAGGCATCCTGGCCCTGCGCAAGTTTGACCACGCCATGATCTATGTGCTGATCGCCGGGAGCTATACGCCTATCTGCCTGATTGCCCTGTCAGGAAATTGGCGGACCGGTCTATTGTCTGGCATATGGGCGATGGCCATCGGTGG
>CAZNPR010000086.1:0-6638 GCA_964574965.1 uncultured Syntrophomonas sp.
AAAGTGGCCAAATGCGAAATATGCGGTAAAAGCGTTACTTTTGGTAAAAAGTACAGCCATTCCCATATAAGAACGAACCGGCAATGGAAGCCAAATGTTCAGCGGGTAAAAGCTATTGTGGACGGCAGTCCGCAAAAGATTTATGTCTGCACTCGTTGCTTACGCTCTGGGAAAGTCCAAAGAGCAGTGTAACAAACATAAATGACAAAACTTGCCTTAGACTTCAATGTCTGAGGCTTTTTTGTGCTTCATAATATCTTCCAAACGATAATGATAGACTTCATTGCAAAAATTACACACTACTTCAATTTGCCCCTCTTCATTCCACATTTTATTCATTTCCTCCTCCGATAATGAGGATAAAATGTTGCTCAGCCGTTCAAAGCTGCAGCTGCATTTGAAGAAAAGGTCCTGCCCACCAACTACATGAAAGTCGGTTCCCTTCATAATCTGCTCCACTAATACCTCTAACTGTGAAGTTTTTTCTAATGCTGTACTTAATTTTCCGATTTGGGCAATATTCTCTTCCAGCTGTACCAGCAGATCATCATTGGCACCAGGCATAGCCTGAACCAACAAACCGCCTGCGCTGATGACCTGAAGGTCCTGCGCTACCATAACCCCCAAGGCAACCAAAGAAGGAGTCTGTTCTGATTTAAGATAATAACTGGCAATGTCTTCTGCGATCTCCCCGCTGACTAATTCCACTTTTCCAATGAAAGGCTGTCTTAACCCCAGATCCTTGATGACCTCAACAAACCCTTCTTTACCTACCAAATCGCCTACAGCCAGTTTCCCTGGTTGTACAGATGGCAGATCCGCCTGGGGATTTGAAATAAGCGCCCGGGCTGTACCGTGTGCATCAGCCGAAGCAATGATCGGTCCAGCCGGTCCATTTCCGTCGATCCTTATAGTCAGCATATCCCTTTCACCTTTTAAATCAGCTGCCATGATCAGTGCTGCAGTAATTACTCTACCGAGAGCGGCCGCAGCGGTAGCCGAAGTTTTATGACGGTCAGCTGCTTCATTTGCCAATGCAGTCGTACGGGCCAGGATCACACGCACCTGATTGTTTTTATCCATGGCTTTTATCAACTGGTCTTTTTGCACCTTATATAAACCCTTTCATAATTAACTTCTTACAGTATTATACCCTTTAAATCAATGAAATCAACGAGTAGAAATAATGAAGAGAGCAGGAATTACCCGTTGTTATGTATAAATGATAAAGAACAAAGAAATAAGGCGGTGTATTTGATGCTTTATGAATTCGAAGGAAAGCTCCCCATCATACCAGAGTCCTGTTTCATACATCCTCAGGCGGTGATCATAGGTGAAGTAGTATTGGGTGAAAATTGTTATGTTGGTGCTGGTGCTGTTCTCAGAGGTGATTATGGAAAAATCGTGATCGGCAGTGGGAGCAATGTCCAGGAAAATTGTTTGATCCACGCCGAACCAGAAACGATAGCCATTCTGGAAGAAAATGTTCTGATTGGCCATGCTGCAGTCGTACACGGTCCCTGTTTAATAAAATCCAATACCACAGTGGGTATGATGTCCCTGGTTTCTACCGGCTGTGAATTAGGCCGCGAGAGTCTTTTGGCAGCCGGCAGCATACTACCTCCGGGACGGATCATACCGGATCGAAAAGTAGCCTTGGGAAATCCAGCTAAGGCAATCAAAGATGTAACAGACCATATGGTCATGTATAATCAAATCGCTGTGCAGCTTTACCGTGATTTAAACAGCCGCTGCAAAGCCGGGCTGCGATTGATCGAGGATTAAACTAATCTTAGGTCAGCTTGGTTTTCATAAATAGTCAAGTCCATAGAAAACTGTTTTTTTCCATAAAAAAAGGAAAGTTCGACCTTCCTTTTCACAAGCTAATTTTATTGTGACTTAAAGTTTGCTTAATTTTTGCTCCAGTCCTTTTTTTACCACGGGCGGAACCAGGGAACTTACATCGCCGCCTAAAGAAGCACCTTCCTTTACCCCGCTGGAACTGACAAAAATATTGTTGCTGTTGGAGATGACAAAAATCGTTTCGACCTCCGGTACAAATATCTTATTATACCAGGCCATATGCATTTCGTATTCAAAATCATTGACCGTCCGAAGACCCCTGATAATCGCACAGGCACCTTTTTCGGTGACAAAATCAGCCAACAAACCGTGAAAACATTCCACCTCGATATTATCAAGATGTCTGGTACTTTCGATGATCATACGGCTTCTTTCTTCCAGACTGAATAATGCTGTTTTGGTTACATTATGCACTACGGCCACGATAATCTTATCAAAAAGTTTACTGGTTTTGTTAAGTATATCAATGTGCCCGTTGGTGACCGGATCAAAACTTCCCGGGTATACTGCTATACGCATTCTATTCCGCCCCTTGTTTCGAAAATAATCCACTCTGCCTTTTTTGTCTTATTCGCTTTACAATGTGTGATTTCCTGCCGTGAAATCAGATTTTTCCTGCTTTTTTAGGTTCTTCTTCTTTATTTTACCCTTATATATTGCAGTAATGAATCATGCCCATTGGTAAAGCAGCTAAATCAGCAATAAGCGGTCGTTATCAAGGGTCTCCCCGCTTTTGCGGCTGAACTGTTCGATTAAATTTTCCACCGTCATGTCAGCCCGGTCATTTCCTTGCAGATCAAGAATAATACGGCCTTCATGCATCATTATGGTGCGGTTTCCATAATCCAGAGCATTTTTCATATTGTGGGTCACCATGATGGTGCTAAGCTGGTTTTCATTTATTAATTGCCGGGTAAGCTCCATTACCTGTCGGGATGCTGCAGGATCAAGTGCTGCGGTGTGTTCATCCAGCAATAACAATTCAGGTTTTACAATCGTTGCCAGCAGCAGTGTCAAAGCCTGACGCTGTCCACCGGAAAGCAGCCCGACCTTTTGATGTATTCGATTTTCCAAGCCTAATTCCAGGCGGGCCAGTTTTTCCTGGAATAGTTTGTTGTGCAATTTGCGGATACCAGGCGCCAACCCTCTGGTTTTAGCTTTGCTGTATGCAATGGCCAGATTCTCTTCAATGGTCATGTCAAAAGCAGTTCCTAACAACGGATCCTGAAAGACCCGTCCAATATACTTGGAGCGTTTATATTCCGGGGAATAGGAAATATCTTTATGATCCAAAAAAATTTTTCCACTATCCAATTCCAGTACTCCGGCTATGCAATTTAACAAAGTCGATTTGCCGGCACCATTACCGCCGATGATTGTAATAAATTCTCCCTTGTCAAGATGAAGACTCAGGTTATCAATGGCTTTTTTTTCGTTGATGCTGCCGGGAGAAAATATTTTAGTGATGTTTTCAATATCGAGCATTTTACTGTTCCTCCAGCAGATATTTCTCATGGTTTTCTTTTCGTTTTTTCCAGATCTGGAATCGTTCCTTAATGACAGGCATGGACAGAGCCAGCGCCACAATAAGTGCTGAAACCAGTTTAAAGTCATTGGGTGACATGCCCAGTTGATAAGCTGCTGCAATTACCAGGCGATAAAGCATCGCACCTAAAACCACTGCAATCAGTCTGCGCATCAATGATTTTATGCCAAACAGCACTTCCCCGAGAATAACTGAAGCCAGCCCGATTATAACCATACCGGTCCCCATCGTTATATCCGCGAAGGACTGATATTGGGCGATCATTGCACCTGATAATGCGACTAACCCGTTCGCCAAAGCCAGTCCCGTCAATATGGTCCAATCGGTATTGACCCCTAAGGCCCGAACCATTTGCTCATTGTCACCTGTCGCCCTGATCACCAACCCTAGTTCTGTTTTCAGAAAATAATACAGCAGCAGCATAAGTATAATGATCATCGCTGCCGGAATGATCATGGTCGCATGAGCTTCAAGTCCGGTACCATCCAGCAGGTCAAAAACGGTGGTCTTGTTGATCAGTGGAATGTTAGCTTTCCCGCCCAACACCCTGAGATTAATGGACCATAAGCCCAACATGACTAAAATTCCTGCTAAAAGAGGTTGAATTTTAAGCTTGGTATGCAGAAGGGCTGTGCCGCTGCCAGCTGCACAGCCGGCCAGAAATGCGATCCCTAAAGCAGCCTGGGGATGTCCGTTGGTACACATAACCGCCGAGACGGCAGCTCCTAAAACAAAGCTGCCGTCAACAGTTAAATCAGGCATATTCAGCGTACGGAAGGAGATAAAAACACCCAGAGCCATGATCGCATAGATCATTCCTAATTCAATTGAACCGAACAAAACCTGTATATTCATTGCATTAAATACTCCAAACCATCAAATATTAAAATATTTCTTTGGCTTCCGCCCGTACATCATCAGGAATGGTGATGCCTATGGTATCAGCAGTCGTCTGATTCAAATAGATGTCCATCTCGCTCATGGTACGGACAGGGATATCGCCAGGGTTCTTTCCGTTTAACACTTCTGCAGCCATATCGGCCGTTTCCTGTCCAAGTATAGCATAGTTGATCCCGTATGTCGCAAGGCCTCCGTCTTTCACCATGGAATCAGCACCGACATAAACAGGGGTTTTGGCTTTATTGGCTACCTGAGCTACGATGGGCATAGCAGAAGCCACTGTATTGTCTATTGGTGAAAAAATGCAATCCGCTTTGCCAGTCAAAACGGAAGCCGCCTGCTGTACTTCTGATGAATTGGTAACAGTAGCGTCTATAACCGTCATGCCATTTTTAGCGGCATATTCTTTCAGGTTTTCGATCACTGCTATGGAATTGGTTTCACTGGAAGAATATAAAGCACCAACGGTTTTTATATCCGGTGTAATGCGCTTGGCCAGGTCCATGATCTTCGCGGCGGAAACTGCATCAGAGGTTCCCGTAATATTGCCCCCGGGATGATCCAGGTCAGTAACCAGTCCGGATCCCAGGGGATCTGTACAAGCAGCGAAGACGACAGGAATCGTCTTTGTCTCCCCGGCAGCTGCCTGCGCTGAAGGCGTAGCAATGGCGATTATCAAATCATAGTTATTATCTGCGAATTTTTGACAGATGGTCTTTAGATTGGTCTGGTCATTCTGCGCATTTTGATAATCGATGACGACGTTATCGCCTTCTACAAATCCTTTGGCCGCCAGCTGTTCAACACAAGCCTCCCGAATGGTATTTAATGATGGGTGTTCAACGATCTGGACAATACCAATGGTAATTTTAGGTTCTTCCCTGACGCCTTTCTCTTGATCGTTTCCGGTGCATCCGGAAATCACCAACAACATCATAGTTAAGAGTACTAAAGCCAATAATTTTTTCATTTGTTTATACCTCCTTATTATTTTGTTTAATCCCGGTGCTATTTTCTCTGCCGTCCACTATTCATGCCGCGGTGATGAACGGAGTATTAAGGGGTATAAAAACAAAAAAACCTGTCCTTATTTTAAAGGACAGGTATAAAACCTGCGGTACCACCTTAATTGATGCTGTTATAAGCATCCTCTCATGCAGAGTGCCATCACACCCTTAGCCCTTTAACGCTGGCTTTGCGTCGGAAGCTACTAAGCCAAAGCTTTTTCACTCCGCCCTCCGAGGCCCATTTATCCACTCCATTTCCTGTCAGGATCCCACCTTCCCTGACTCTCTATGAGGCTGGTCTGTGGTTTTACTTCCTCTTCAACGGTTTAAAGAAATCTAACCACAACCTAAAAATATTGTCAAGATGAATAAATGTGGAATATAAAAAAAAACAGAGCCTGTTAATGAACAGGCTCTGTCCGGGTCCAGTAATTAATTACTCATTGATTTCCATAATACTTCAGCAACGTCAAAGACCTTGGTCTTTTCTTCAGCTTCCGCACCTTTGACACCATCGGAAATCATGGTAAGACAGAACGGGCAATTTGTTACGATCATTTCCGGTTCCGGAACCAGCAGTTGGTCGGTCCTGGTATCATTGATACGCTTGTAACCTTCCACAGCATGTTCTTCCAGCCACATACGTCCGCCGCCGGCGCCGCAACAGAAGCCGAAATTTTTGCCTTTTTCAATTTCCACCAAATTGGTCCCTGCTGCTTTAAGCACTTGTCTGGGCTGATCATAAATCTTGTTGTGTCTGCCCAGGAAACAGGAATCGTGGTAGGTTATCTTGGCTCCCAATGCTTTATCGGCTTTGAGTTTTCCTTCCGCAACCAATTTGGCAAGTATTTCTGTATAGTGATATACTTCAAAATTACCGCCCATCTGCGGGTACTCATTTTTCAGCGTATTATAACCATGAGGACATACAACGATGATCTTCTTTACCCCGTAATTGGTGAATGAATCTAAATTGGACTGAACCAATGTCTGGTACAGGTATTCATTCCCAAGTCTTCTTGCCGAATCACCGCAGCAGTATTCCTCTGTACCCAGGTAGCCGAAACTTACCCCTGCTTTGTCCAGAAGTTTTACCAGGGCTTCCCCAACTTTTTTGTATCGGTCATCGAAGGAAACCGCACATCCGGCATAAAGAAGGTATTCAAATTCTTTACCATCTTCTGGAACCAGATTGACCAGTTCCCGAATACCTCTCTCATTCAACCAATCTGCCCGGTTCGCAAAGCCAACTCCCCATGGATTATAATTTCTCTCCATATTGGTAAAGGCCATTTGTGCTTCACTGGGCATGTCTCCCTGCC
>CAZNPR010000087.1:0-6335 GCA_964574965.1 uncultured Syntrophomonas sp.
TCCAGGAGATGCCCTTCCACTCGTCTCCCTCTTTGTAGAACAATGCTTTTTGCGTCCGGTTTTCATACTTCTTCACTTGTTCATGGATCGTTGCTGCTAAATTTCTGGTCTCCATATGATACCCCCTATTCTTTAAAAATGATTTTCCGTTGCTTTATATCAGCATTCACTTGGCGACCAAGTAAAACTTTTTACATAGGAAGATGCTTTAGACCAGATGATTCTCCAGTGATTTGACCGGAATTACTTAAAACATTCTTTTCATAATATTTAATTCTTTAATTTCCAACATAATCCCTTTTAATTTATAAGATTTCTTTTTATTGCGGCTTGAAAAACGCGTCACTTTACCAAGATCGATCTGCCCTCAGTGGTTGACTGCAGAAAAATAACAAAAGCGGAACAGGCCTTTGCCTATTCCGCTTTACAAATCTATATTGCTTTATTCTACCCTGGTCGTCCAGCCAAAGGGATCTTCTACAAGTCCGCCCTGGATCCCGGTAATGGTGTCGTAAACTTTTTGCGCAATGGGACCGATCTCTCCCCCATTTATGGTTATATGCCTTTCGCCGTAAGTCAGTTCGCCGATAGGCGAGATCACGGCAGCGGTCCCGGTCCCAAAAGCCTCCTCCAGTTTCCCTTCCGCGTTGGCTTCAAACAATTCGTCGATGGTGATCCTTCTCTCGGTAATGGGGACTCCCCAGTGTTTCAGCAGCTGGATGGTTGAATCACGGGTTATACCGGCTAAAATACTGCCTTCCAGTGCCGGCGTGACTACTTCCCCGGCGATCTTAAAGAATACATTCATGGTCCCGACTTCTTCGATATATTTCCTTTCGATCCCATCCAGCCACAGAACCTGTGTGAATCCTTTTTCTTCAGCTTCTTCCTGGGCTTTTAAGCTGGCGGCATAATTGCCCGGTGTTTTGGCAAAACCTATTCCGCCTTTAACAGTTCGGACGAAATTACGTTCAACATAAATATTGACCGGATTGATGCCTTCCGGATAATAGGCTCCTACCGGCGACATAATGATAATGAACTGGAACGTGCTGGAGGGATGTACGCCTAATTGCGGCTCAGTCGCAATGACAAACGGACGAAGGTATAAGGAGGTCCCTTCCGCCTCAGGGATCCAATCTTTGTCAAAGGCCACCAGTGTCTTCAGCGCTTGTACCCCGAATTCCACATCGAGCTGCGGGATACACAGCCGTTCATTGGAAATATTCATACGGTTCATATTGGCATAAGGTCTGAATAATTGGATGCCTCCGTCAGGAGTCTTATATGCTTTCAGGCCTTCAAAGGTAGCCTGTCCATAATGCAGGATGATAATAGCCGGGTCCAAAGGCAATGGTCCATAGGGTATGATCCTGGGGTCATGCCAGCCTTTACCTTCCGTATAATCCATAATAAACATGTGATCAGTAAAATATTTTCCGAAACCAAGATTGGCTTGATCCGGCTTTTTCCGTGCAGTTTCGGTTTTTTGGATCATGATCTTTTCCATTATTCCTCATCTCCTAAAAATACTTAAGACGGGAGAGTTCTTTGGGTATTTCCCGCAGCCTTCTCAGCCTTCAACAAAAAGTTATTAGAATATATTATGCCAGAACTGAGAGCCTTTTGGATTGTATACATGAAAAAATCTTTCAAAAATATGAAAATAATTTTTAATCAGTGTTGCTTTCCCCCAAAATCAAGGGAAAGGTTATTTTAAAAGCAGTCCCCTCCGAACCGGTAGTTAAATCAATTTTGGCCTGATGGTTTTCGACGATGCTGTAACAAACTGGCAGGCCCAGCCCGGTCCCCTCATCTTTCGTAGTAAAAAAAGGTGTCCCGATCTGGCCTAATACATCAGATGGTATGCCGCTTCCCTGGTCTTGAACCACTAGATTGACGCCGTCGCTGTCCTGATAGGTACTGACTTTCAGCACGCCTCCGCCAGGCATGGCATCCAGTCCATTGCGTACCAGATTGAAGATCAGCTGCCGGATCTGGGCTTCATCTATCATAACCTGAACATTATCCTGCAGGTCCGTTTCGATCATGATATTTTTTTGATAGGCATCCACCAGTATGAGCGGCATAAGGTTCAGTATGGCGGCTTTTATGTATTGCGGTTTTAACATTGCATTTTTTTCATGAGCCAGGGACATAAATATGGTTATTAATTCATTGAGCCGGTCGATCTCTTCGATCATAAGCTCCAGAGCATCTATATCTTTTTTATAGCTGTCCCGCATCCTGAATAGTTCCAGATATCCCCTGATGGAAGTCATAGGATTTCTGACCTCATGGGCCATACCGGCAGCCATCTGCCCGATCAGTTTCAGATTGTCCAAACGGGCCATCTCCTTCTGATAGTGTCTTAATTCGGTGATATCGTTGCCGATCAAGAGAACACATGCTTCTCCCTCCCAGTTGATCCGCGTGCCGGAAATCAAGCTGGTCCTGCTTTCACCGGTCAGTAATCGATGATTAATTTCCATATTTTCCATATAACCATGATCAAGAACACGAGCGATCAATTTTTGAATGTCGTCCCGGTCAGTAAATTGCAGCAGCGTTACTCCCTGTTCTTCCAAAAGATTTTTTTTGTCCAGCATATTTTTATTTATAAAATTATCATTTACATAAATGATCCTTAAATCATTCGGTGATACCATCATGATCGACAGGGGCATTTTGTTAAAGATCTGCTGCAGAAGCTGCTGAGATTGTTTCAGGGACTCCTCGGCTTTTCTACGCTCTGTAATATCCTGCATGGAGGCAAGGACACATGGTTCTCCGTCAATTTCAATGAGATTGATAGATGACATCACATAACCCTTCTCCCCGTTTTTTCGCCTGAAAGGAAATTCCCAGTTTTCAATGTATCCCTGCTCTTGAAGCATCTGGATCATTTTCTCCCTGTAGCTCAAATCTCCCCAGAGCCCCAGTTGAAAAACATTCTGCCCGATGATCTCTTCCTTGCTGTATCCGGTCACTTCGACAGCTTTGTCATTGGCCTCCAAGTAGACCCCGTCGGCATTGGAAATGCTCATTATGGTTTGATTTTTATAGAAAGCCTTGGAGAATTTTTCATGAGCCTGCTCCAGGGATCGTTGCAGCTCGATTTGTTTGTGTATATTCAAAACCGAAGTGATCAAACATCGGTTGCCATCAAGCTCAATTAAACTGCTGGCTAAAAGGCACATACCGATCTCACCATTTTTCATTCTGAATTCAGTGTACCGGTTCCGCACATAGCCCTGTTCAGCAATTTCTTTGACGATTTCACTTCTCTCTTGCGAATCGGCCCAGATTTGCAAATCTATAATACATCTGTTCAGCATTTCTTTGCGGGTATAACCGGTCGCATCGATCAAAGCTTCATTTACTTCAATAATGATCCCCTCTTCAAAACTGCTTACCATCATAGGGATTTGGTTATGATAAAAGACATCCCCGAATTTCATGGCAACAATACGCCAGTTCTCCAGTTCTGTATTAAGTATGTTGATTATTCTTCGTTGTCTGTTTATCTCTGCTTCCAATTCCCTGACATACTCATTACGGAAACTCATGGAATGATCATCTGCACCTGTCATAAAGCTGACCTCCTCATCTCTCCAATTATACAAAAGTCGATTATGTTTGTTACAAAATATATGTCAGCATATGTCGAGCTGATCATTTTTTGTCAGATCATGGACAACCCCGGATAAAGCTGCAGAAAACACCGGTATTCATGTTCAAAATTGCATAACTATATTTAATTTTAGTAAAGGAATTTGTCTAAATTTATAACTTGGATAAGAAAGGTCTCCCAAGATAATTAGAAAGGAATTTATAGGAATGTTATAATTCGCCATTTTTATCAATTTATCAAATTGATCAAGATTTTGCAAAAAAAGAAAATATTTATAGAAGCACGCTTCAGGTAAGAAATAATCTAAGGTTGGAAGTCAAAGCTACTCCGCAACTTATTTCAGGTCCCGTAAGGAAGAATCCCGTCAATAAGGGTGATTCAACGGTTTTATGCGGTTACGATCCCATCTGTTTTTTCAACCTTATGTTCTGCGCAGGAGTTTTTGATGCGTCCGCGCATTATTTTTTGAAAAATAATATGAGAATCCAAGTCGAATTTTGAAAGCTTGTGCACAGCATAATTGTCGATTTGATGCGATCACTCGTCTAATGATAGCGTCAATGCGCTTTTGCATTTTTCTTGATGTTGTTTTGCATTTTGCGAAAAACAGGCTGTCTTTGTTCTCATCACCTGGCCGATGACTTTGCCTTTTTTCAGGCCATTGGATATTTGTCAGGACCAGCTTAAATAATGGCACAGCTTTTGCATGTATAAAAATACGATAACTGAAATTAACGTTATCCCCCTTATACACCATTATTTTTTCGCCGCTGCTCTCTATGATGGCTTACAGGGACCTTCCACTTCCCTGTTCAAAGAAAACTTAAAGTTATTCTTTAGCCATCATAGAAAAGTAGCACACTTTGCAACACACCAGCTCGTATCATCTTATGAGGCGGGTCAAGCATCAGTTATCATAACTGTCCTTCATTCCTTATTTCTCATATTAGCATATTTAAAAGTCAGGGGGGGGATTTTAAATTTAAATAAAATTACTTAAGCAGTGGTTTGAAAACTTTGTTTGGAGGGAATTTCATGACCTATGAAAACCTGTTGATAGAGAAGGTAAGCGCCATTGCCTTTCTCTATGTAAACCGTCCCAAGGCAATGAATGCCTTAAATAAAGATACGCTGCTGGAAATGAAAGATGCCATTGCCAGTATAAGTAATGATCCGGAGATCGATGTGTTGATCATAACCGGTGCCGGCGAGAAAGCGTTTGTAGCCGGTGCTGATATAGCCTATATGCAAAATTTGACTGCCATTGAAGGCAGAGAATTTGGTGCTCTGGGGCAGGAAGTTTTTTGTATGATCGAAGCGATGGAAAAACCAGTGATCGCTGCTGTCAACGGTTTTGCCCTGGGCGGCGGATGTGAACTGGCCATGTGCTGCGATTTCCGTATCGCATCCACCAAAGCAAAATTCGGGCAGCCTGAAGTCGGACTGGGGATCACTCCCGGTTTTGGCGGGACCCAGCGTTTACCCCGTCTGGTCGGAGAAGGAATGGCCAAACAGCTTTTGTTTACGGCTGATGTGATCAATGCTGCAGAAGCACTGCGCATAGGCCTGGTGAATGAAGTTGTGAATCCCGAAGATTTATTGGAACGTGTAAAAGAAATAGCCGGGCGGATCTGCAGCAAAGGCAAACTGGCTGTACGCTTTGCCAAAGTTGCTGCCAATGAAGGAATGCAGACCGATATCGACCGGGCTATGACCATTGAAGCAGACCTGTTTGGTCTGTGTTTTAGTACCGAGGATCAAAAAGAAGGTATGGCTGCATTTATTGAGAAACGGTCTCCCCTTTTTGTCGGTAAATAATATTTCGAACAAGCCTTTAGATGCAGGATCGATCTAACTCAAAAATGTAGGAGGGTAATGCGAATGAAAATTATGGTTTTAGGTGCTGGCACCATGGGAGCTGGAATCGCACAAGTAGCCGCGCAATGCGGATTCGATGTACTATTGCGGGATATCAAACAAGAGTTTGTTGATAAAGGGTTAAAGGGGATTGACAAAAATTTATCCAAACTGGTGGAAAAAGGCAAGCTGGAAGCGGCAGCCAAAGATGCAGCTATGGGCAAAATCGTCGGTGTTGTTGATATGGCCAGTGCAGCAGATTGCGATCTTATTATAGAAGCTGCCATTGAAGTAATGGAAATCAAGAAAAGTATTTTCCAGGAATTAGACGCGATTTGCAAGCCGGAATGTATCCTGGCCTCCAACACTTCTGCCCTGAGCATTACAGCTATCGGCGCTGCAACGGGCAGAGCTGATAAAGTGATCGGTATGCATTTCTTCAATCCGGTCCCGTCAATGAAACTGGTCGAAATCATCCGTGGCGCCTCTACCAGTCAGGCAACCTTCGATGCCGTAAAGGATCTGACCCTGAAGATGGGCAAAGCGCCGGTAGAAATTAATGAAGCTCCTGGCTTTGTAGTGAACCGGCTCTTAATTCCTATGCTGAACGAAGGAATGTACGCCTTAATGGAAGGTGTAGCCAATGCTGAAGACATTGATACTTCCATGAAATTTGGAGCAGGTCATCCCATGGGCCCGCTGGCCCTGGCAGATATGATCGGACTCGATGTCTGTCTGGCCATTATGGAAACCCTGTATAAAGAATTTGGCGATCCCAAATATCGTCCTTGTCCGCTGCTGGTAAAAATGGTGCGGGCAGGCAAACTGGGACGTAAAACCGGAG
>CAZNPR010000088.1:0-2915 GCA_964574965.1 uncultured Syntrophomonas sp.
ATCAGGGAAGTGAAGAGAAAGGCACGCTTAAAATGGGTTCGGGCATAAATGAGCATGACAATGGCGAACAGAAATGCCACGCCCATTTTGATCATCAATGCCAGACGCGGGCTCACCGCCAGTAAAGATTCCATTATCGGGTTCCCCTCCGTTGCCGCCATAGAAGTGCAAAGCTCAATGGTATGCCTTATATCATAGTAGTTGAGCACAATGACCAAACCCAGCAACAAGGCAAAATAGAGCTGCGGCCGGTTAACTTCAGCCTTGGTCAGGAGGAAGTCTGGTTTGCTATATCCGGGCTTTTCCACCTCATCGCACCTGCCTTGCCCGGTACGAGCTGTTTGCGTGACCGGGTATGTTATAAATTTTTCGAGCTAATATAACATACCCGTCATCGGTTGGATTTATAACAGAAATGAAAAGTGAGGAGTGAGGGGAGACCCTTAACTACCAGGAGCATATCAATGTGTTCCGAAAAAGCCCGGTCTACTGTAGATGAAGGAAGAACGACTTTTCTCTGACAGAAAGACTGTGCAGAGGAGGGTTCTGGTGGGTATACCCTCGCCTTTACCTCTTTTCCTCCACACAATGATACTGCTCCTGCGGTGGATCAACGCCTCACTCCTGACCCCTAGCCCCTTGCCCCTGACTCCTAGCCCCTTTCCAATTTTCCAACTAAAAAAGCGCCCCCTGAAAAGGGAGCGCCGTTGCTTATTTCGATCAGCAGTTTTGTTCCTGCTCTACAACTGCTGCGGGTGCATTGAACGTTTGAAATAGGCCGAAGTTTCGTAAAGCCAAAACCACCATTTTGCGATAAAGCCTTTCCTTTATATTTTTCGGCCTGATGAGCTCCATGGTCTCCAGAAAACGACTGGCTTCTTCCGGGATCGGCCTGAATAATTCCGTCAGCAGGCCGGTGTAAGTTTTAGCCGGATATCCTTTGCTCTGTGCGCTCAAAGCTTTCAGAGAACCAGCCAGTATGAGATCATCTATGGACAAATCGGTGCCGAACGGGAAAGACGGGAAAAAGCCCTGGGCCTGATAAGATGCCAGCATTGCCTTAAGTTTCTCCGGATAATTATTCCTGTATTCGGCAGGGATCTCATAATCCTTCGGGATCTTGCCGGACTTTTTCGCCTGGGCCAATAGCTGCGGCTGGAACCGGGAGTCGGCAATATTGAGTATCTCCGCTATAACAGTTTTATCCGGTTTGCCCCGGACATCTGCGATACCGTATTCCGTTACGATGATATCCCGCAGATGCTTGGGAACGGTGCAGCTGCCATAGCTGAATACGATATTGGACCGGAGCGTCTTGCCGGTGCCTTTGGTACTCTTGATCAGCATGATGACCCGGCCATCGTAAAGCGCGTGTCCCATGGCCACAAAATTATACTGTCCGCCAACGCCGCTGACCACCCGTCCGTCCTCCAATTGATCGGAAGCGATAGAACCCAGCAGGGTCGCCTTCATCCCGGTATTGACGAAGCGGCCGTCCTTTCTCTGCAGGCTTCGCAGTTCCTCATCGCCGTAAAGCTGATTGACCTTTTCCACCCCTGACATGCCGAATAGTTGCCGCTCCTCTTCGCTCATCTCATTGAGAGCCTGGTAGAAACCACGGGGACCGAAATAAAAAGCGCCCAGGATCACTGTTCCACCCAGCAATTCTTTGCCCAGCAGATCTTTTATTTCACTTAGGCTGGCGGCATCGTTCATATCCGCAGAAATACTTCTCTCCCCGTCCCGTATCACGCCGTTTTCATAGCATAAACCACTGCGCAGTATGCCGAATTTCGTCAGGAAGTTGAAATCCTCTTCCTCCAGACGCGAGTGGATCGCTTTCATCTCGATCAGCCGTTCGATGATGTCAGTTGGAATATTATCGGCCTTCAGGTATCCTGCATTGATCAGCTTCATCAGCGGCACACTCTCAAAAACTTTACGCTTTAAGATCTTGTTCTTATATAACTGCATAAAAGCATCCACGAACATTTCTGATGAACCATAGAGTCCCTCATGAAAAACTCCCGTTCCGCCCCATTTGGCAATGAGTTTTCCATAGCGCTTCATAATACCTGCCTGGTCAAGGAGTTCATGATAAAGCTCATTATGATCATTGCGCATGATCAATCCGGCCACAATAGCGTCGCCTAAGGAGCCGATCCCCACCTGCAATGTGCCCCCGTCCCTGATCAGCACACTGGTATTGATACCGATCATGTGATCAGCCACGGACACCGGATCTTTGGGTGCCCCGAACAGATTATAGTTAAATTGCGGACCGGTCAGGATCATATCGTAGTTATCTCCTTCAACCACCGCGTCGCCGTACATAAAAGGCAGATTTTGGTTCACTTCTGCGACCAGAACGATTTTCTCTCCACTGGCACGCCCCTGCTTAATCTCTTTTAAGCCCTCGATAACGATATCCGCGTTGCAGCCCAGCGAATACATGGTTCGCCCTTCGATCTCCAGTGAGCTGACCAGGCTGCCGAAAACATTGACTCCCATGTCTACAGCATCACGAACGATATGGGTATAGTTGGATGCTATATGATTTTGCTGGGCCGTATCATCATTCAGATAGGTCCCGGCTTTGCTGAAGAACTCAAAATGCTCCACATTCTCAGGCAGCTTGCCGGCCCGGTAATCAAGCATGTATTCGATGTCAGGCACACCGTCAAAAAGTTTGGGAACGATAGAATTATAGATCCTTCTTTCCAGGTCCGATTTGCCGGTGGGTTTTTCCAGCGGCAAGGCCGTGATGATTTTCAGTGAAATGGTCGGATCTTCTTTGGCCCGCCTGTAAAGCTCATTGCAAAAAAGCACCGGTTTCCCCAGCGCCAGCGTCATTGCGAAGAAAATGTCTTTGCCTGTATACTGGATCACCTCATCAACACATTTCTTCACATCAT
>CAZNPR010000088.1:3015-4721 GCA_964574965.1 uncultured Syntrophomonas sp.
CTGATCGGCTCCATTTTTGGCAAGCTGGCCAATTATCTTTTAGCCATTATATTTGGTATCTATCTCCTATTCGGAAAAGAACAGGTGAAACGCAATTTCCGCAAGTTATTTGACACTTATATGCGGCCGCAGCGGCGGGAAAAATTATACGAAGGACTTCGCACTGCGGACGAAGCCTTTTCCGGTTATATCATCGGGCAGTTCAAAGAGGCAGTTATTTTAGGCGTGCTTTGCACCCTGGGCATGATGATTTTCGGTTTCCCCTACGCCGCCACCATTGGACCGGTAATCGGGTTTACGGCCTTGATCCCCCTGGTGGGTGCCTATATAGGTGCCGCGCTGGGGTTCCTGCTGATCGTTATGGTCGATCCAATCAAAGCCCTGGGCTTTATCGTTTTCATCATCGTCCTGCAGCAAATCGAAGGTAATCTGATCTATCCCAAAGTGGTCGGAGATACCATCGGGCTGCCGGGGATCTGGGTATTCGCTGCCATTATTGTGGGCGGCGGACTGCTGGGCATCGCCGGCATCCTCTTAGGCGTCCCCATCGCCGCCACCGTCTACAAACTGCTGGTCAAAGACATCGAAACGAAACACGGGGACAGTAGGCAGTTGGAAAGTTGAAAGTTGGAAAGGGGCCAGGGGCTAGGAACTGGGGGTTAGGTGCGAGGACGCTGGTCCCATCGAAGGAGCATTATCATTGTGTGGAGGAAAAGAGGTAAAGGCGAGGGTATACCCACCAGAACCCTTCCCGGCACAGGCCTTCTGTTAGAGATAGATGTTTCTTTTATCACCTGCAATAGACCGGGCTTTTCCGTAACACTTTGATAATGCCCCTGCTCGCAAAGGGTGAGGCGTAGGCGGACGCGTAAAGCGATCTGACCCCTGACTCCTCACTCCTCACGCCTTCCTCCTCACCAAAAATCTATCAACGTAATACGTAACGATGGCGATCGAGCCGATAATGGACAGATAAGTGATGATCAGGTAAAACAACTGACCGGACTGTCCTTCTTGCCCGTGCCGATCGCTGAAGTCTCCTTTGCCCGGTCCTCCCTGACCGCGGTGGAGCCCTCTCGGTAAAGGCTGCTGCTGTCCGTCGCCTTCACGGCCTTCACCATTTAGTTCACCGGGCGGCAGTCCCCCTCTGTTGTGCAGACCTTCCCCGGAACCATCAGGAACCAGGCCTGCTCCGTTCTGATCGCCGCTGTAAATGGCAGCATAAGTGCTGACCATCGCCGGTACTTTTCCGTAAAAATCAGTCTGAACTGCGCTAATGATCCCGAAAATGAGTATGGCGGCGGCGGCCGCTCTCAGCACATAATTTACCCAGGGGCGGATCTGGCTGATGGAAAACATTTTCTTAAAGACACTGATCAGCCATCTCCCATTCAGGCCGATATGGAGCCCCACCAGCATCAGGGCCAGATAAGTCATCCCTTCATGCAGCGGTTTCATGGCAAAACCTTCGACGCGAAGGCCGGGGAATAGGATCTCGGAGATAAAGAGCCCGGTTATGATGATGGTCAACATACTGATGAAGATCAGCACATCCAGCCAGAACATCAGCTTGTTTCGGGCTTTGAGTTTCGAGGAGAATAGTGCTTTCGCAATGTTTTTGACCCACTGCCAGTTTAAAACAATGTGGATCACAAACACGGCCCCGATGATCAGCCCGCCGATCTCGTGGTAGCTTAAGGAAATCA
>CAZNPR010000088.1:4821-6251 GCA_964574965.1 uncultured Syntrophomonas sp.
AGATTGCGCAATCATAAAGTCCTGATCGGCCTGCTGCTGGTAGTGGGGCTGGCCGTTGCCGCCGGTTCCTATTATTCCGCTCAGTATTATAAGCAAGCCAATGCCTCTCAAAATGCGTTAGAGGCTAGTTATCAGAACAACTTTTTCAATCTGATCGAAAACATGGAAAACCTGGACGTGCTGCTGGGGAAATCCCTGGCATCGAACTCCGCAGGGCAGGATGCGATCACCTTTGCCAGTGTCTGGTCAATGGCCGAAATGGCCAAGGCCAATTTAAGCAATCTGCCGTTAGGCACGATCAACACGGCGCGCAGCAATCAATATCTGTCGCAGTTGGGTGATTTCAGCTATTCATTGGCACAAAAGACCACCGAGGGCCAAGAAATAAGCGATAGTGACTGGCAGAAGATCCGGCAGCTGCATACGGAAAATCGGACCATCCATAAGGAATTACGTTCCCTGGTGGGCTTGATGCAGGAAAAGCAAGTCCGCTTCGGCAGTCTGGCCAATGTGGATAAAGCCAAGCTGCCCCAGGAAAGCCAGGCCGTTTTGGAGGGTTTCGGCAAACTGGACGAGCGGCTGCAGAATGAAGTACCTACCTTAACGTATGACGGGCCTTTTTCCGATCACGTCGTAAACAGGTCCCCCCGAGGACTGACCGGAGCGGCGATCAATAAAACGCAGGCAGAAGGCATTGCACTGCAGTTTATTAAAAAAATGAACCGTAACGGCCAATATACAGTTGGAACCACCAGCCTGGCCAGCGGCCGCATCCCTTCCTATTCAGTTACCCTGAAACCTCAGGAAGCCGGGAGGTCAGAACTTATACTGGGCATCAGCCGCAAAGGCGGACATGTGGTCCTGATGATGGACGGCGGAGAGCCGGCAGCCGCCAAAAGGATCAGCTATGCGCAGGCCACCCGCAAGGCCGTGGATTTTGTGGACAAATTAGGTCTGGGCGCCTTTGTGGCCACTGGTCATTTGGCCGAAGGCAACGAACTGCTGGTCAACTTTGCCGCACTGCAGGATGGTGTGGTGATCTATCCGGACATGTTCCAGGTCAGTGTTTCTTTAGATACCGGCAATGTAGCCGGCTATGATGCCAGCAAATATTTGCTGTCCCATACGAATAGAGAACTGCCGGCGCCTGTGCTCACCGAGGATGAAGCCAGAGCCAAAGTAAATCCCAGGCTCGATATCGAAAGAGTTCGATTAGCCCTGATCCCTTTAGGCAATCTGGAAGAACGGCTGACCTACGAAGTGAAAGGCAAAATCGAAAGCGATACGTATTATGTCTATATCAATGCGCAAACCGGGGCCCAGGAAAAGATCCTGTTGATCGTGGAAACGCCTGAGGGGTCACGGAGTATATAAGTAGAAAGGTGAGGCGTGAGGCGTGAGGCGTGAGGAGAACATTTGCTCATGCGTTG
>CAZNPR010000089.1:0-3478 GCA_964574965.1 uncultured Syntrophomonas sp.
CTTTGCTGGAGGCCGTCGCTTTGGCGGCATCAATGGCTTGTTGAATGGCATTCTGGGTAGCTGTATTATTATAAATCGTTGTTTCACTGCCGATTATGTATGCAGACCCTTCCGGGATCTGGTATTCCGGGACGGCTTCTGCGGCTGAGGTCTCAGTCCCGGTTGGAGTTTCTTCCCCGGTTCCTTCCCCGGTTCCTTCCCCGGTTCCTTCTGTCGCTTCCAGCATCATCATTTGAGGAGTTTCACCGCTGCCATCCGGGCTGTCTGATCCGTCGTCGGTCGCTTCATATAAGGGTGCTCCAAAAGCAGCAAAGAGGATGTTTCCGCCGCTGCCGTCCGCATCCCCGGTATTTTCAGTTCCGGATGGATCTCCGCCCGTCCCGGCATCCCCGCTGCCGGTGTCACCGGAAGGATCACCGCTTATATCACTGCCCGGGTCATTGCTGGAAGGATCGGAGCTGCCTTGGCTCGCGCCGGAAGTGTCAATGGATCCGCCCGTGTCACTGCTGCCGGTATCACCGGAAGGTTCGCCGCTTGCGCCGTCGGTATCGCTGTCACTGGAACTCACTGAAAATTGGGCAGACTCCTCCCCTTCTGCGGCCATAGCATATGAAGCAAAGCCAAAAATCAGCAGCCCGATCATAAGCATGCTGGCTAAATATAGCATCCTCCATTTCATGGTTTGTTTCTTTCCAGTGACGTTCTTCATAGCAGTCCCTTCCCTTTCCTTGCGTTCATTCTCTTCCCGCCGAATTATCAACTGGTGTAAACTATTCAATTTGGTCATGGTTCCTTGTCAAATCAGGGCTGAGTATCGGGTGGTAATATTGCTGCAGGTGGTTCAATTGCTATAGTTTGTGCCGCTTCCCCAACCGGCACCGTCTGTTCCTGGGCTTTTTTCAGTTCGTCAATCAGGAGCTTTGCCTGTTTGGTGACTTCTTCATCCTGATTTCCCGCGGCGGCAAATTGCACATCTGCCAGACCTTTCTCATATTCATTGTTCATCAGCAGGCAGACCCCGCGGGTATAAAAGCTTGCCTGCTGCATATTTCCTTTTTCAATGGAAACCGTGAGATCCTCGATGGCCCCCGGGTAATTCTCCAGGGACATCCGGCAGACACCCCGGTAATAATAGATGCCGTCGAAACGATCGTCTAAGGCAATGGCCCTGGTAAGGGCCGTTTCCCCAGCTGCAAAATCGGACTTCTGTACCGCATTAAGCCCCAGCAGATAGGCGGTCTCCGCGTCGGGATCTCTTTCCATGATCTCGGCATACTGCTCGCCTGCGGCTTCATAATCGCCTTCAGTGAATTGTGCCTGCGCCAGCAGGGAACGGATCGAGCTGTCCCCGGGTACCAGCTGCAGATAGGCGGTTAAACACTGGGCCAGGGCACCCATGTTCTGCTGTTCAGCGTAGATCTGGGCTTTGACCAAATAAATATCCGCAGCAGCCGGGTCCTTGGTCAGAGCCAGGTCCAGGCTTTTCAGCGCAGCCTCATAGTCACGGGTCATCACCTGCAGGCAGCCGCGCTTTAACAGCAGATCCAAATAAAGCTCGCGGCCTTCATTATTGTAAAGCGCAATGCATTTCTCGATACTGTCCAGGCCCTCAGCATATTCTTCCCGGGCAATCTGGGTGCTGGCCAGTTGGTAATAATCCGCCAGTGTTTCCTGGGTACCCAGCGTCTGCAAGTAATCCAGTACTCGTTGCGGTCTGTTCTTATTTACATATTCGGTGTTTTCAGCTAAATAATTAACCGCAGCGTCAGATTTGTCGTCGCTGCGGCTGATGGCTACGAGGGTGGCTGATTGCAGGACCATGGTAACGAATACTGTCACCACCAGGACTCCAGCTATGATGCGAAAAGATTTGGTATAGTAAAACTTTTTGGCGGTTTCTTTGATCGACATGCGTTTTCGCCCTCTTTCGCAACGCATATACCTTAATAAACGATGAAACCTGATATTTTTGTGGGATTGTCAAAAAAAATGATAAATTCAAATATTACTACATAATTTTGCGTGCATAAATATTTTACTCTTTTTTACCTGTTGAGGCAACAAATTCTTATGAAGTTTATTTACATGATAAAAAAAGGATACATTCAAGAAATGCCATCCCCCATAGGTTTTGATCATTTTCCTAAGCGAATGTTTATCCAGCTAAATACCGGATTAGAGATTTTAGAAATGAGCGGCTGCACAAGACTTCTGATGGGATCAGTGCAGCTCAGCCAGTAATACGCGGGCTACCGGCAGCAGTTCCCGCGCTTCATCATGGCGCAGGAAGCGAGGGTCCAGATCATTGATACGCAAACGATCCAATCCGTCGGCATCCTTGAAAATATCCAGCAAGCGCCAAGCTTTGAGCTGGTCAGGCAGATCATATTTTATCACAGCGGCATGGGCTTTTTTGTCGACTATGCAATGATTTTCGATAATGTAGCGCATCATTTCCATATCGTATCCGGTCTTGGCCAGGATGGGTTCAGCTTTCGCAAAACTGACCCGTCCATGTGCCGGATCCACGCTGTCATCGATCCGTCCTACATCATGATATAAGGCACAAAGAGACAGCAACAGCAAATCCTCCCGGTTGACGATCAGCCTGGCACCTAAGCAGAGCACCAGCATCAACACCCTTTTGGTATGAGCCAGGCCATGGATCCCGTAAGGAAAAAGGAAATCTTCCTCCCCCACCAGCCGGGACATGATATTAAATATCTTCAGGTATTCCTGATGCTCCAGTTCCTTTTTCATTTTTGTCCAACTGAGCAGATCACTGTATTTAAAATCGCCGTCCTTCTCCGGCATAAATCTGTTTCCCAATTACGTTCTCCCTCTTTCACATACAAACACCATTATTTGAAATACTGTTCCATCGTTTTATTCTTTCGTCCTCTAATAAGAGTTCGTCAACGCCTCGAAAAATCCTGCCTTGTATGTAAAAACTGTCAACTGGAAAGTTGGAAAGGAGAAAGTTGAAAAGTTGAAAGTGGGAAAAGGGAGAGACGTGAGGGGTTCGGCGCAGGAGTATATCCTTGTGTGAAGGAAAAGAGATAAAGGCGAGGGTATACCCATCGAACCCTTCCCCGCACAAGCTTTCTGTCAGAGTAAGGTTTTTCTTGCTTCATCAACAGTAGACCGGGCTTTTTCGGAACACATTGATATGCTCCTGCAAAGAGGCGTGAGGAGTGTGGCGTCATCAGCCTATGGTTAAAACAAGCGCAGGGAGGTAAAGACGGTTATACCCTTAACATTTGTAACAGGAACAAACAGCCTCACCATTAATCTCCTTTGCCTTGCACAAATGTAAGACCGGGCCCAAGCGTTTTTGACCATACGGCCAGGACGGCCGGTCATAAAGGGATACCCCTGTCACACGTTCGTCACTCTCTTGCTCCTGAGACTCCGGACGTTTATACTGATATTACTTTTTATAGGAAAGAACAGGGAGAAGAACATGACCAAAGTAGAT